>NZ_DURI01000350.1 GCF_012837295.1 Corynebacterium sp.
ACGCTGGCGGGGTTGGCCTCGGGAAGCATCCCGCCGGCGGCATGAATCGCGTCGGCCACGCGCGCGACGCCGGGCACGGTCACCACTCCCGGATGATGAACCATCCCCACCACCGACACGATGATCTCCGCCGGCGGCGCCGGAGGCTCGCTCGGGGCGTCCACCGCTGCGCCCGGATCTGCCGACGTCGGCAGGCCACCCCGCCCCTGCCCCGCATCGACCAGCGACGTGTCCACCACCGGCATGTCCACGACCGGCCCGCGCGACAGTGCCCACCCCGCGACAATCGCGACCAGCACGACGGCCCCCGCCATCGCCACGGCCACCACCGCCCGCCGGTTCACGGCGATGCGCCGCCGCGAATAGTCGACGGGCATCGCCTCCTCGGCGGGCACCGGCTCCAGCAGGTCACCCAAACGCGAATGCAACGAATCCACGCCCGCACGCTAAGCCCGCCGCGCCCCTCCCCGCGCGGCGCGAAGGGCCGGATTCGCTCCGATTGTGGATGAATCCCGCCCTGTGGAAAACCTCGAAAAGCGCTGCGCTTACCGCTTTACGACGCCTCCGTGTTCCCCTTCGCCGCCATTATCGGGAGCGCTCTCGACATCGTCGGCGCCGGACTCCGACGTCTGGGAATCCGCCGATTCGGACCGAGCGGCCTCGAGTGCGCTGCCTTCCGCGTTTTCGGCATCCTCGTTGCCCGCGTCGCTCGCGCCATCCCCACCATTGGCGCGGTCCGCGGCCTTCTGCGCCGCCTCTTCGCGGGCCACTCGACCGAACGCCGCGCCCTCGGGATCGGAGTTGTCGCGGCGGGCCAGCTCGGCGATCGCGTGCGCCAGCGCCTCGGCCTTTTCGATGGCGGCGCGGCGGTTCTCGGACCACGTCGGCAACTTCGCGGCGACGGTCGTGAACAGCGGCGACGCATCGCGGCCGACCACCTTCGTCGGCGGCAGCTCCGTATCGGCATCCGCACCAGCGCCTGCACCGCCCGCACCTGCACCGGCCCCGCCAGCAGCCGCGACCGCCGCACCCGCCGCTTCCTCGGCAACGACCATCCCCAGCGCGTACGCCCCGGGCCCGGTGTGCGCGACCAGCGCGGCCGGCAGATCGACGACATCGAACGTCGACCCCTCCGGCAGCTCCAGCGACAGCATGGCGTGCAGCTCCTCGACGCGCTCGTCGGCCCCGGAATGCTGCAGCATCACGTGCGCGGGACGCCCGGCCGCCTCCGTCGCCGCGAAGTCGACGAGCTTGTCCAGCACCTTCGCCTCCGTGCGGCACTTGGCCACCAGCCCCAGCGTCCCATCCTGAATGCCGACGATCGGCTTGATCGCCAACGCCGTCGACAACACGGCCTGGCCGGTGGAAATGCGGCCGCCGCGACGCAGCAGCTCGAGCTTGGGCACGTACAGCCACAGGCGGTTGCGGTCCAGCACGTCCTCGGCGACGGCGACGCACTCGTCCAGATCCCCGCCCTCGGCGGCCTTCTCGGCGGCGGCGACGGCGGCCGCGCCCATACCGGCGCCGACCATC
>NZ_DURI01000045.1 GCF_012837295.1 Corynebacterium sp.
CCGCCACGGCCGCACGGCCCGGCGCGCCGGCGCGGAGCTTCGCCGCCGCCGACCGCACGACCTCGGGGTCGCGCTGCATCGGCGAGGACTCGAGGGTCTCCAGCGACAGCAGCATCGCCGACATCTCCTCCTGCGTCAGATGCAGGGGCTCGGCCAGCAGCTCCACGGCCGGAATGACGACGGCCGAAATGCCGGAGCGCTTGACCTCGAACGCCGCCTTGCCGGGCACCCCCGGCAGTTCGAGCTGGGCGAGGAACTTCAGCGCCTCGTTGATCTGCCCGTAGTCGATGCCCAGATCCGCCGACGCCTCGGTCAGCTGCCGCTGCTCGGCGAAGTACGGCACCAGCGCCAGGGTCCGCGTCCACGACAGTTCGGGCGCCTTCTTCGGTTCGCTCATCGCCGCTCCTCCCCCTCGTTTCCGGCGTCGGCCGCCACGATCTCCCGCAGCCGCGCCACGATCGCCTCGCGCACCTCGGCGGGCTCCTCCACGATGAGGTCCCCGGCGTGCTCCAGCCCGATGTCCATCAGTTCCGTGGTGGTCAACGGCCCGATCTCGTACCGCCCATCTCCCAGTTCCCGGGCGCGGGCCAGGACATCGGCGCAGGATTCGGGCGCCGAACCGTCGTCAAGCTTCACGACGGCCCGAAGCGGCGCGGACCCTCGATTCAGTGCACGTTCCGCGATGGCCTGGACGTCGCCGTCCGGGAAGGGCTGCGTCGCATCGATGTCCGTGACCGTTACGTCCGTCATCCGGGCCATGCGGAACACGCGGATCGCGTCACGGTCGACGTCGTGGCCCACCACGTACAGGCGGCCCTTGAGGTTGACCATCTGCCACGGCTCGATGGACCGCTGGACCTCCTCGCCGAAGACCTGCGGGGCGTAGAAGAAGTTGATGCGCTTGCGCGGCGGCTGCGTAGCGCGGTTGAGGTCCGCGAACTGGTCGCGGTCGAGCGTGATGCGGTCGCCGAAGATGATGGTGCCGCGGCCGTCGACCAGATCCGAGCGCTCCGCCACCGACGCAAGCTTGGCCCACGCGCCGCGGGTCAGCTCGCCCAGGGAATCGTCGCTGAACGCCACCTGCGAAGCCATCGCGAGCACCTGGGACTCCTCGTCGGTGAAGGCGAGATCGTCGGCGCGCCAGGCGGAATCGGACAGGCGCAGGACGTCGTTGTCGTCCCACGTCACCGTGATGCCGGCCGTCGCCAGCTCGGGAACGTCGTCGCGCAGGTACCGGTCCGCGGAATCGGCGGCCACGGTGTTGTAGCCGCGGACCGTGCGCAGGATCCACTCCTTGCGCAGGCCCTCGGGGTTGTCCGCCAGGGCGACGATGAGGCTGATCAGGCGCGTGCGGACCGCCGAGAAGCGATCGGTCATTCCTGCGCTCCCTCCGCCGACTGTGGCCCGTTCGTTTCCGGAGCCCCCAGCGACTCCAGGTGCGCGACCAACGCATCGACCTCCGCGTCGGCGGTGGCGAAGGGATCGTCGACGACGACCATCTGCGGGTCCTCGCCGGAGACCTTCAGGTGCGTCCAATCCACCACCGTCGCGG
>NZ_DURI01000351.1 GCF_012837295.1 Corynebacterium sp.
GCCATGCCCAGCACCCACACGGCGACGATCGCGGCCCACGCCACGCGGAAGTCGGACCACTGGTAGGCGCCGCCGCCGGACGAGACGTCGAGAAGCACCCCGATGCCCTGCGCAGCCACCATGGCGGCCAGGAACCCGCCCATGTTCGACAGCCCGGTGCCGGTGGCCAGGGCGCGGCGGTCGACGGCCTCGCGCACGGAGTCGAAGCCGAGGCTGGACGCCGACGACAGCGCCGCCATCCCGATGTTCAGGGCGATGATCGCGGCGAGCCCGCGCGGCGCGTCCGGCAGCAGGAACACCACCCACATGCCCATGAGCGCCACGGAAATGACGACCGTCAGAGTGCCGCGCCGGGCCGCGAACCTCGCCGAGGCCATGCCCATCAGCGGGCCGGCGGCCACCGCCGCGATGGTGTTGACCACCAGCACGCCGCCGGCCTGCGCGGGGCTGAGCCCCATCGCCAGCGTCATCAGCGGCATTCCCCACAGCAGCGTGAACGTCGCCTGATGCATGAGCCCGACCCAGTGCGTGAAGAACCCCTGCCAGCACACCGGGTGACGCAGCACGATGCCGAGCATCTCCCGCACGGTCGCGCGCGGGGCTCGGTTTTCGCTTGACGACGTCCCGCCGCCCGATCCGGTCCGCCCGTCCGGCTCTGCGGGGGCCGGCGGCACGTCGGCGATGGCGATGGCCGCGGCGATGCCGACCAGGGCGATGCCGGAGCCCAGCGCCAGGAACGACGCAGTCCACCCCTCGGCATGGAGGAGCATGAGGAAGGGGACGGCCGAGATGAACTGGCCGATCTGCCCCAACCCGGCCGTGAGCTGCGTGAACAGGGGAGTCACGCGCAGCGGGAACCACGCCGGCAACAGGCGCATCGCCGACAGGAACGCGCTGGCGTCGCCGGCGCCGATGAGCACGCGGGCCAGGATGGCGATGGGGTACGACGCCGTCAGCGCCAGGACGATCTGGCCGGTCGCCATGACCAGCGCGCCGACGACCATGGTGCGCCGTGCCCCGAACCGGTCGATGGCCAGCCCCACCGGGATCTGCGCCAGCGCGTAGACGCCGACCTGCACGGCGGTGAACACGGCCAGGCGCGAGGCGTCGACGCCGAACCGGTCGAGCGCCTCGACGCCGGCGACGCCGAAGGAGGTGCGCCCGGTGATCGCGGCCAAGTACACGAGAACCGCCGCGGCCCACACGGTGAGGGCTCGGGCGGTGATGCGGCTGCGGGGATCGTTGGTCATTGTCGGCAGTGTAGGCCCCGCGGCCGCGCGTATGGTCGCGGGCATGAGGTATCCGGACCGCGCCCCGTACGTGAAGGCCGTGCGCATGGCCGAGGCCGGGATCGACGCCGGATTCGGGGAGGGCCGCTTCGACGGCGAGGATGGCTGGGTGCTGGGTCTGCCCGTCGTCAAGCATCTTCGTGAACTGGGGGAATTGCCGCTGCCGACGCCCGTGACGCTGCTGGCCGGCGACAACGGGATGGGCAAGTCGACGCTGCTGGAGGCCATCGCCCAGCTGGCCGGGTGCAATGCCGACGGCGGGTCGCGGCACATGCGGTTTTCCGGGCTCGACGACGCCTCGCCGCTGCATCGTGCGATGGGGCTGGTGCGGCGGCGCAATCCACCGGACGCGTACTTCCTGCGGGCCGAGAGTCACCTGCGGCTGCTGAAGGAGATCCACGATCATCCGCCGACTGCCCCGATCTACGGCCCCGACGAGCTGCACACGCTGTCGCACGGCGAATCGGTGTGGGCCATGGTCACGCACCGCTTCGCCGATGGGCTGTACCTGCTCGACGAGCCCGAATCCGGCCTGTCGCCGATGCGGCAGATGGCGCTGCTCGCGCAGATCGACGAGCTGGCGAAGGGAGGGGCGCAGTTCATCATCGCGACGCACTCGCCGATTCTGCTGGCCATCCCCGGGGCGACGATCTTCGAGCTGACCGAGGACGGCATCCGCGTGCCGGAATGGCGCGACTGCGGGGCCGTGGCCGACATGCGCGAGTTCCTCGAGGCGCCGGATGCCACCGTCGCATACCTGACTTCGGTAGAACGGGATTACTGACGACGCGACGAGCCACACGCCGGAGAGAACCATTTCCAAGTGTGCGTTCCTGTCATAGGGTGGCCTAACCTGTGGGCATGGGGCACTCACACGGGCACGGCCACTCGCATGACCGCGGGCATGGGGACGCGCACGGCCATTTGCACGGGCATGACCACGGCCATCCGCACGACCACGATCACTCGCACGGCTTGTTCGGCGCCCACGACCACGATCACTCGGGCACGGCCGTGCCCAGGTTGGCGCTGGCGTTCGGTCTGACCGCGACGATCCTCATCGCGGAGGTCATCGGCGGCGTCGTCGCCAATTCGCTCGCCCTGCTCGCCGATGCGGCGCACATGGCCTCCGACGCACTCGGCCTGCTGGTGGCGCTGGGGGCCGCGTGGATCGGATCGCGCCCGGCAACCCGCATCGCTTCCTACGGCTTCCGTCGCGCGGAGGTCCTCGCCGCCCTGTTCAACGCGGTGCTCGTCGGGGCGGCGGGCGTCTGGATCCTCGTCGAGGCGTTCCGCCGCTGGTCCGAGCCCGTCGAGGTCGCCTCGGGGACGGTGCTGATCATCGCCGTGATCGGCTTGGCCGCCAACCTCATCGCCGCGGTGATCCTGGCCGGCGGGGACAAGTCGAACATGAATCTGCGGGCGGCGCTGCTCCACGTCATGGTCGATGCGCTGGGATCGGTCGGCGTGCTCGTCTCCGCGCTCGTCGTGCGGTGGACCGGATTCGCCCGCGCCGACATCGTGGCGGCGGTGCTCATCGCGGTGCTCGTCGTCCCGCAGGCCATCGCGCTGATCCGCCGCGCCGGCACCGTCCTGCTGGAGCTCGCGCCGTCGGGCGTGGACACCCGCGCGGTGGAGGAGTGGATGATCGCCCGCCCCGGCGTCCACGACGTCCACGACCTGCACGTCTGGTCGATCCACGGCACGGATGCGGTGCTCACCGCCCACGTCACGGTCGAAGAGGGGCTGGGCTTCGACGACGCCTGCTCGATCCTGTGCGACATGGAGTCCGGTCTCGCCGAGGAGTTCGGCGTCGGCCACGCGACGCTGCAGCTGGAGACCGCCGCGCATCACGCCCACGAGCGCCCGCGGAAGATTTGACGCCGCGCGCCCGTCATGGCCGGGAAACACGCGATCGGTGAAATACGTGTACACCCGAAGGTAGATACGTCCCGAGGCTACCGAGGGGAGCGCACCATGAAGATCACGATCGTCAAAGGCGACATCACCCGGGTGAAGGTCGATGCGGTGGTCAACGCCGCGAACTCGACGTTGCTGGGAGGCGGCGGCGTCGACGGCGCCATTCACGCCGCCGCCGGCCCGGAGCTGCTGGAAGAGTGCCGCGCGTTGCGGGAAGAATCGCTTGCCGACGGTCTGCCCGCCGGTCAAGCGGCCATCACCTCCGCATACGACCTGCCCGCGAAGTGGGTGATTCATGCGGTGGGCCCGAACAGGCACGCGGGGGAGGATGATCCCGCGGTCCTCGAGGCGGCGTTCCGCAGTTCCCTCGATGCCGCGGACCGCGTCGGCGCGGACACGGTGGCGATGCCCGCCATCGGCGCCGGCGCCTACGGATGGAGTGGGCCGGAGGTCGCCGCCGCGGCCCGCCGGGCCATCGAATCCAGGGCGGAGGACAGCCGCGACAACGTCGCCGAGGTGATCTTCGTGCTGTTCAACGACGAGCTCGAGCGGGTGTTCCGCGACGAGTTCGATGGCTACCGCGACGAGGGGCCCGCCGCGGCGGACGGCCCGGTGGATGAATCGGCGGAACCCGCCGAACCGGCCGCGCGAGCTGAATCGCCTGAAGCGGCTGATCCGGCCGCACGAGCTGATGCTCCCGAATCGGACGGATCCGAGGGAGGGCGCGCCGATGCGTAGTCCGATCGCTTCCCGACGTCGGTCGACCGCGAAGGCGGGATTCGCCGTGGCGTGTTCGCTGGGGTTGGCACTGGTCGGTTGCGGCGGCGGTTCAATCGACGCGGCCGGCGGCGAGGGAGCAGGTGACGACGGCGTCGTCACCGAGACCACGACCATCACCGGTGACGGCGCCGAAGCCGGCCCGAATCCGACGACCGCCCCCGAGACCACCACGGTCACCACGACGCCCGGCGGCGGAGATGGCCGGGCCGGGGACGGTGGCGATGGAGACGGCGGCGCCAACTGCGGAGTCGACGAGGACGCCGCCATCCTCGACGAGTCCATCGCGAAGGTCGACGGCCCCGCGTCCGGCGACTACTGGGACCTCGTCGAAACCAACTACGACCCCTGCGGCGAACTGACGTATGCCCTGTACCAGCAGATGCCGCAGGGCAATTCGCAGTTCGCCACGAAGATCCTCATGTTCCACGACGGCGACTACCTCGGCGTGGACTCGACGAAGCCTCAGCAAGGCCAGATCGTCGGCGAGGGCGACGGCTGGTTCGAGGTGAAATACAAGGATTGGGAGGCGCTGATGGAATCCGGCGAACCCAACGCCGCCGCCCCGAAGTACACGCGGACCCTCACCTTCGAGTGGAACGACTCCGCGGGCAAGGTCGACGTCGACGGGGAATTCCCGAACACCGGACTCTGACGCCGACGCGACGAAAGCCCGTGCCCCGACTGGATCGGCGGCACGGGCTCTTCGCGTAGTTTCGAGCGCCGCCTACTGCTTCTTCAGCACCTCGGCGATGAAGTCGGCGATGACCTCGCGGGAGATCTTCACGTCGATGACGATGACGCCGGACGGGTCGTCGTCGAGCATCTCCTCGACCCGCGCGAAGTCGGACATCTCCGCGACGGTGACCCCGCGCGCGCCGAGGGAACGGCCGACCGCCGCGAAGTCGATGTCTTCGATGACCATCGACGCGGTGTCCAAGCCCTCCGCGCGGTACTGGTGCAGCTCGGCGCCGTACGCGGCGTCGTTCATGACGATCACCGCGCCACTGCGCACCGAACGGAACACCGTCTCCGCGTCGGACAGGGCCATCAGGCCGCCGCCATCGCCGGTGACCAGCACGTTGTAATCGTCGGGGCGGGCGGCGGCGACGCCGATGGCCGTCGGAAAGCCCAGGCCGATCGTCTGGATCGCCGTGCCCACCAGCACCTGCGCGCGCGGATCGGGGCTGTCCAGGTACATGGGCACCCAACCGAGGAAGTGGCCGCCGTCGGTGCAGACCGTGCGCTGCGCCGGCAGGATGCGGTCGAGCGCGCGCAGGGCGGCGCGCGGGTCGAGGCGGCCGTCGGCGCCGCGCTCGTGGAACAGCTCCGGCTGCGTCGCCGGGTCCTCCGCGGGCGGGAGGGCGCCGAGCTCGTCGCGCCAGGTGGTGCTGGGGGAGGTGGTGGCACGGGCGTCGAGCCGCTCCGCGACCAGCTCGTCGAGGATGGGCAGCACGGGGGCCAGGTCGCACAGGACCCGCTTGTCGACGCTCCGGTTCGACGGATGCTCCTCCAGCGTCAGATGCAGGATCGTCGCATCATCGGCGAACAGCGACCCGCCGCGGGCCTGGAAGGCGTTGAAGCTCGCACCGAGGATCAAGACGACGTCGGCGTCGTGGGCGATGGGGACGTGGGCGCGGTGCGTGAAGCCGCCCGCCGTGCCCAGGCACCACTCGCCGCCGACGACGTTGCGGGCCATCGCCGAATGCATGTGCAGCGCGCCAATGCGGTCGCCGAGCGCTGCGACCCGGTCGGCGACATCGGCGCGGACCACGCCGCGGCCCGACAGGATCAGCGGGCGGCGGGCCGCGGCCAGCGCGTCGGCGACATGGGCGAGTTCGGCGCGCAGATCGTCCGACATCGGGCGCGACGGCGTGGCGTGCGCGGGGCGCAGGAGCTCGGGGCGGGAGAGCACGTCGCCGCCGTCGATCAGCGGAGCGGTCTGCAGGTCGAAGGGGAGCAGCAGGACCACAGGTTCCTGGTGCGTCTGGGCCAGCGCGAACGCCGCGTGGGCGTCGGCGGCGGCGGTCTCCGGGGTCGGCGTGAAGTGGTCGATGCCCAGCGCGTCGAGCAGGCCGGCCTGATTCAGGTCGAAGTGGCGCGGGCCGGCGGCGGGGGCGGAGCCGGTGACGTAGACCATCGGCACGCGCGCCGCCTTCGCCTCCGCGAGCGCCGTGATGGTGTTGGTGAACCCGGCGCCGCACGTCGTCGTCGCCACGGCGATGCCGCCGCCCGCGCGGAAGAACGCGTCCGCCGCGGCGACGGCGCCGGCCTCGTGGCGCGTGGCCGTGTAGGGGAAACCGCGGGTGGTCAGGTGGCTGACCACGTGCGAGTTCGCATTGCCCACCAGGCCGAAGACGTGATCGGCGCGGGCGAGGATGACGTCGGCGATGGCCGTGGACACCGTCGCGTCAAGCGTCGTCTCGGCGGGGCGCGCTTCAGCGGAGCGCGGTGCGGCGGCGCGCGTTCGCGTGGTGCGCGGTGCGGCGGTGCTCAACTCGGTGGAGCGCGGACGGGTGGTCGAGCCCGCGTGGGTGGCGGGCTCGTCGAGGTCGACCTGGGCCCCGTGCCCGATTGTGTTGGTTTCGGGGCGGGCGGTCTCGGCGGAATATCGCTGCACGGGTGGTCTCCTTCGAGGGCGGACGGGTACGGCGTGCAAGTGCAGGGGCCGATTCTTACCGATGTCGCTGGTAAACGAAAGGGGAGCAAACTCCATAACGGATTGATCACGGGTTTTGCCGAAATGTTGGGGGTGAAAAGCGGGGGGATTACGGCGTTCGTCGTGAATCGTCACGTGCGTTTCACGGGGTGGGCCGACGGGGGTGGTGAGTGCAGTTCGTGGCCGCGACCGGGGATCGGGCCGCACGTGGCGGTCCGGGGTGAAGTGTGCGCCGGCCCCCGGCGCCGGCCGCCATTCGAGGTTGAAGAACGCACCGGCCGCTCGCCATCCGTCGCGGGCCGGGTTCCGTGCCATATAGATGCCAACGCGGCGTCGATAAACGCGTTTGCGCAGGTCGCGAAAATGGGTGGCACCCATATGGCACGAGAATCGCGTGCACGCGTCCTCGGACATGCCGCCCGTCGGCGCGTCCAGAAACGAGGGTCAAAAGACGGGCCAAAACTCGGACCAAAACGCGGGCCGAAAATGCCGAACGGGGCGCGGCGGTCGGAAACCGCGGCGCCCCGTCGAAAAGCGAGGGAGATGTGCTCCGCTTCGCTCTATTGCCGTGCCCTAGTTCGTGGCGATCGTTGCCGCCTCGCCCTACTTCGTGGCGATGTTGTCCAGGATGAAGTCCTTGACCACGTCGGCGTCGTTCGGCAGATCCACGACGCGGCGGGGCGCGTCCATGATCCCGGCGAAGCGCTCCGGCATGTCGGGCTCGGTGCCGGTGGCCTCCATGATGGTGTCGGCGAACTTCACCGGCAGCGCGGTCTCCAGGCACACGATGGGCGTGGACACCTGGTCGCGCAGGCCGCGGGCGACGTGGATGCCGTCGGCGGTGTGCGGGTCGACCATGACGCCGAGGCGCTCCCAGCAGTCGCGGATGGTCTCGACGCGGTCGGCGTGCGTCGACCGGCCGGACAGGAAGCCGTGCACGGCGGAGGCCTTGGGGAACGCCGGGTCGCCGGTGAGGGTGAACCCGCCCTGCTTGACCTTCACGCCGAACTTCTCGGCGATGCGCTCGGCGTCGCGGTCGAGCAGGTCGAAGATGAAGCGCTCGAAGTTCGACGCGCGCGAGATGTCCATGGACGGGCTCGACGTCGCCTGCGTTTCCTCGGACGTCCGCACGCGGTAGGCGCCGGTGCGGAAGAACTCGTCGAGGACGTCGTTTTCGTTGGTGGCGACGATGAGGCGGTCGATCGGCACGCCCATCGACTTCGCGATGTGGCCGGCGCACACGTCGCCGAAGTTGCCGGTGGGCACGGAGAAGCTGACCTTCTGGTCGTTGGTCTCCGTCATGCGGATCCACGACGACACGTAGTAGACGATCTGCGCCATCAGTCGCGCCCAGTTGATGGAGTTCACGGCGCCGATGCGGTTGGCGGCCTTGTATTCCAGGTCGCCGGAGACGGCCTTGACCACGTCCTGGCAGTCGTCGAAGACGCCGTCGAGGGCGATGTTGTGGATGTTCGGGTCCTCGAGGCCGAACATCTGCGCCTGCTGGAACGGGGTCATGCGGCCGGCGGGGGTCAGCATGAACACGGAGATGCCGGCGCGGCCGCGCATGGCGTATTCGGCGGACGAGCCGGTGTCGCCGGAGGTGGCGCCGAGGATGTTGAGCGTCTCGCCGCGGCGGGCGAGCTCGTACTCGAACAGCTCGCCGAGCAGCTGCATGGCCATGTCCTTGAACGCGGCGGTCGGCCCCATGGACAGGTGGCCGATGTGCAGGCCGTCCTCGAGTTCGGTGACGGGCACGATGTCGGGGTCGGAGAACTTCGGCGTGGTGTACGCGCGGGCGCAGATGGCCTTGAGGTCGTCGGCGGGGATGTCGTCGACGAACAGCTGCAGCACCTCGGCGGCGAGCGCGGCGTAGCCGTCGTCGGCGAGCACCCGGCGCCAGCGGGTCAGGGTGGCGTCGTCGATCTGCGGGTACTCGGCCGGCAGGTAAAGGCCGCCGTCGGGCGCCAGCCCGCCGAGCAGGATGTCCGAGAACTTGGCGGGGGTTCGCTTCGGGTCGCGCGTCGAAATGTAGTCCACGGAGCCAACCTTACTGAAGGGATTGCTTGACGACGCCCACCGCCCGCACGTCGGGCCGGATCGTCGGAAAAAGCCGTGACCCGCACCCACCGGTGACGGTGATGGTACGGGTCGCGGTGTGGCGGGGGAGCCGTCTAGCGGAAGTCGCGGCCGTCGCCGAGATCGCGGTTGTCGCGCATCTCGTCGTCGAGGCCGCGGGCGCCGCGTTCGTCGCGGGTGTTGTGCATGTCGGGGTCGACGATGTCGCGGGCGTCCCGTTCATCGCGGTCGGAGACGGTGTCGCGCTCGACGCGGATCTCCTCGCGGGTCACGGGCACCTCGATGGTCTCGTAGTCGGTGACCACGTGGCGGCGGAGGCGGACCTCGCCGGTGCCCCGGTCGCCGCCGAGATCCCGATCCTGGCCGCCGGCATCGCCGTGGTCGCCGCGGTCCGCGGCGGCACCGCCGAGGTCGCTGCGCTGGTCGGTGTCGTGGCGGTCGACGGGTCCGTGGTCATCGGACTTGAGCGGCGCCTGCCCGTCGAGGGCCTCGGTGCGCTCGGCGTCGCGCATGTCGACGTCGCGCTGGTCCGCGCGGCGGTCGAGTTCTTCGGCCGAGAGATCGGAGTCCACGTGGTCCGGGCGGTCGTGGACCTGGCCCGGGCGGGTCTGGCCGCGGTCACGGAGATCGCGGTCATCGCGGACGCCGTGCTCGTCGCGAATGCCACGGTCGTCGCGTCCGGCTCGGCCGTCATCGGCGAGCCCGGCGGTGATTCCGGCACCGGCCGCGCCAACGCCGGCACCGGCGGCGGCGTCGCGGGGGAGATCACGGTCGCCGTCGCGGAGGTCGCGGTCACCGTCGCGTCGGCCGTCGTGATGCGGATCGGCGTGGCGCTCGCGGCGCTCATCGGCGAGGTAGCGCTCGCTGTCCTGGGCATCCGTCAGCTGGTAGTGGCCGTAGATGTTGCGCTGGTCCTCGGGCGTCAGGTGGTTGTCCGCGTCGAGGTTGGGGGCGTCCTTGATGCGGTCCTTGTCGAAGGCGAGCTGAAGCTCGTCGCCGGACAGGCGATGGCCGCGCATGGGCACCAGGCTGCTGCTCATGCCGAACAAGCCGTGGCCGACCTCGACGAAGGTGGGCTGACCGGAGTTGTCGTCGACGAAAACCTCCTTGACGGCGCCCAGCTTGTCGCCGTTGCGGTCGTAGGCGGTGGCGTTGAAGAGATCCTTGATGTTCTTCTCGTTGGCCATGTCGATCATCCTTCCGTGGTGCTTTTCTCGGGCCGCCCCTGAGCGGCGGCCGGTGTCGACCACGGTAAGGAGAATGTTGTTCACGTGCATTGGCGGGCCGAGTCCATCGAACCGTTTCGGGCGGGGAAGCGCGTGCCTTCACGGGAAGCTCTCAGTTTGTGACATGGGTTACAAACGATGTTCACCCAGGTCGTTCGAGAGGGGCGTTTCGAACCTGAGAATCAGCCCGGGGAGCATCACGGTTCTGTAACGATTCCCCTTCTGGTCGACCTGTGGACCTTTCGGGCACGGCGATGGTCGTCGGAAAGGCGTGTGTCGGTGCTCGTCCCAGTGCTCGTGCCGTCGCTCGCGTCATTGGTGGCGCCATCGGTGGGGCCATTGGTCGAGTTCGGGAACGCCGCCCGCGCCGCGACGTGCAACGATGCAGTGGCGGTTGCGGCGCAGGCCAACATGACGGCGGCCATGGCGACCGGCTGGGACATGCCGGCGGCGGCCGCGACGCCGACGAGCGGGCTGAGCAGGCCGGCCACGATGAACTGGCCCGAGCCCATGAACGCCGAGGCCGAACCCGCGATGCCGGTGGCGCGGGACACCGCGAGCGCGGAGTTGTTGGGCATGTTCACGCCCATCGAAGCCACGGTGATGAACAACAGGGCGAGGATCACGGGGGCGGGGGCGTCGGCAAGCGAAGCTGCGACCAATCCCGCAGCCGCCGCCAGCAAGATGGCGTTGCCCATCTTGGCGATGGGCAGGGGGCCGAGCTTTCGCACGATGCGCGCGTTGATCAGGCCGACGATGAACAGGCCGGAGGTGTTGGTGGCGAAAATCGCCGAGTACTGCACCGGTGTGAATCCGTAGTGCTCCTGCAGGACGTACGCAGAAGCGGAGACGTAGGCGAACATCGTGCCGAAGGACATGATGAAGGCGAGGGTGAATCCGACGTAGGCGCGGTCGGAGAACAACGTGCGGGCCCCGGCGAGCATCGGGGCGAAACCGGCGTCCTTGCGACGCTCGGCGGGCAGGGTCTCGGGGACGGCGAAGACGACGCCGGCGAGGATCATCGCGTTGATGGCGACGAGCACCCAGAAGATGCCGCGCCAGCCGACGGGCTCGACCAGCAGGCCTCCGATGATCGGGCCGAGCACCGGCGCGATGCCGCCGAGCAGCATGAGGATGGAGAAGATCCGCGCAACCTCCGGGCCGCGCACGAGGTCGACGACCGCGGCGCGCGCCAGGACGACTGCCGTGCCGCCGGCGAGCCCCTGGACCAGGCGGGCGATGTAGAGCGTCCAGATTCCGGGGGCGAGCGCCGCCGCGGCGGTGGCGAGGAGCAGTCCCGCGGCGCCGGCGATGAACAGGCCGCGGCGCCCGCGCGAATCCGACACCGGGCCCGCGACGAGCTGCCCGATGGCCATGCCGGCGAGGAAGAAGGTGATGGTCAGCTGGGCCGCGGCCTGGTCGATGTCGAACTCGTCGCCCAGCTGCGGCAATCCGGCCAGGTACATGTTGATCGACATCGGTTCCGCGGCCGACACCAGGGCCAGCACTCCGAGCAGAAGCGGCGGGATGAGGCCGCGGATGGGCGTTGCAGCGGCCGGGGCCTTCGTCTGGGTGGGGGACATGATCGGACCTCCGTGGACATGGGGCGGCCGCGCCCGAAGGCGCGGCCGATTTAGTTGATGTGGCAACTGTAACCCATATCCCCCGGGGGGTATCAATCCTGTGGTGTGCGCGGCCTCTCCTGAGTCGCGCGAGGCGGGGGAGATGTGCCCGGGTACGCCAAAACCCCGGGGCATCCGACGATGCTCCCGGGGCTGGGCCGGTCAATGGTGCGCGTCGGCCCGTCGTCAAGCGATGGGCTCGCGTTGAACCGCTTAGACGTACTTGGCGGAGAACTCGCCGCCCTCGTCCTGGGTCCACTGGATGGTGCCGTTGGTGAAGGTCTGCTCCCAGCCGCCCTCGATCTCGGTCTCGCCGGCGGTGGGCAGGCCGACCTCGTTGCCGAGCGCGCCGTCTTCCTTCCAGGTCTCGCCGATCATGCCGACGATCGGGTGGGTGCCGCCGTCCGGCGACGCGGCGACCCAGCCGTTCTCGTACTCGGCGAGGACGTTGTCGCCGGCCTTTTCGGCGGACTTGAACTCGCCCAGGTTGGCGGCCTGCGCGGCTTCCGTGACCTCGACCGGCACATCGCCCTCGGCGACGTCCTCGGTCTCGACGTCCGCCTCCTCGCCGGTGCCCTCGTCCTGGGCGGCCGACTCCTCGGCGGAGGTCTCCTCGGAAGCCTCGTTGCCGCCGGTGGCGTCGTTCACGGCGGACTCGACGGCGTCGGTGGCCTGGGCGGTGTTGTCCTTGACCTCGTCCGACGAGCACGCCGCGGCGCCGAGCAGCAGGGTGGCGCCGAAGATGGCGGCGGTGGTGCGGGTGATGGTGGTCTTGCGCATGTCGTACTCCTCGTTTGTCGGGGTGACGTCCGTCGGGGACGGTGTCTCGGGCCGCTTTGCGACGGTCTCCGTCTAAACGGTTCGCCGTCGGGGCTGCAAAGTTGCTCCTTCGGCCCATGGTGTACGAGGTGCACTCTCGGCGCAAGGGATCGTTTTCACATGGAAGCGGGATCGTTACCGGGGCGTGAGGTTTTGGGGGCCGTACGATTGATGCCATGACGTGGACGGATGGTGCTCGCCGGGGATCTTCGGCGGTGAAGGTCGCGGTCATCGCGGTCGTGTTCGCACTCGGGGTCGGCGTGGGCGTGGCCATCCCCTCCGGGTCCTCGGGTGGCGGGGGCTTCGGCGGTTACTCCATCGGAGACGCGGATCCGGTGGCGGAGGGCGCGGATGACCGCTCCGAGCGCCGGACGAGACCGGTCCATGGTCCGTCGCCGGGGCAGCCGGTGGAGGCCCCCGGCATCACGTTGACGATCGATGAGGTCACCGTGGCCCCGGCCCGTGACGTGGTGAAGCACCGCTTCGAGGTCGGCGTCGAAGGGCCTGTGACGTACGTCGAGCAGGTCGACGCCCGGCCCGGTGGGACGTTTGCGACCGTGCGCACGACGGTCGTGAACACGGGGGACCGTGCACGGGACCTCGTCTGCGGCTACGACGTTCGGGTGCAGCTCGTCGATGACCTCGGGCGGAGGCATGAGCGGGTCGACGCGCTCCACGACATCCCCGGCAATCCCGTGTGCGACGACATGATGAACCCCGGCTTTTCGACGTCCATGACGTGGATCTTCGAGGTGCCCGAGGGCGTCGTTCCGGCGAGCCTCGCTTTCGCGGACACCGAAGAACCCGTCGCGCAGTACTGGTTCGCTCGCCTGAAGTGATCGTCACCCGAAGGGCCGATACCCGCACCCGCATGGGATGATGGTTTCGGTCCCGGCCAGCGTGAGTATCCGCCTATGTAAAGGAGTCCCGGACGTGTCGAAGGTGAAGTTCTACCGCGGTGAGCAGCTGCCGCTCGAGATGCACAAGGTGCGAATCATTCAGAAGCTGACGCTGCTGCCGATCGAGCAGCGGCGCGAGGCGATGGAAGAGGCCGGCTTCAACACCTTCCTGCTGCAGAACGCCGACGTGTTCCTGGACATGCTCACCGACTCCGGCGTCAACGCGATGAGCCAGGATCAGCAGGCGGCGATGCTCATGGCCGACGACGCCTACGCCGGCTCCGCGACCTACACGCGCCTGTACGACAAGCTCGTCGAGATCTTCGGCATGGATTACTTCCTGCCCGCCCACCAGGGCCGCGCCGCGGAGAACATCATCAGCCAGACGATGATCCGCCCCGGCACGCTGATCCCGATGAATTACCACTTCACCACCACCAAGCAGCACATCACCGTCAACGGCGGCGAGGTCGTGGAGCTGATCCGCCCCGAGGGGCTCGAGGTCACCTCCGACCATCCGTTCAAGGGCAACTTCGACGTCGAGGCGCTGCGGGGCCTCATCGACGAGCGTGGCGCGGAGGCGATCAGCCACGTGCGCATGGAGGCCGGCACCAACCTCATCGGCGGCCAGCCGTTCTCGCTGGAGAACCTCCGCGAGGTCGCGGCCACCTGTCGCGAGCACTCGCTGCCGCTGGTCCTCGACGCGTCGCTGCTGGCCGACAACCTGCACTTCATCAAGACCCGCGAAGAGGCGTGCAAGGACATGTCCATCCGCGAGATCACCCGCGCGATGGCCGACGAGGTCGACGTCCTGTACTTCTCGGCACGCAAGCTCGGCTTCGGCCGCGGCGGAGGCATCTGCATCCGCGACGAAGAGACCTTCAAGAAGATGCGCGGCTACGTGCCCATGTTCGAGGGCTTCCTCACCTACGGCGGCATGTCCGTCCGCGAGATGGAGGCCATCACCGTCGGCCTGGACGAGACCATGGACGAGGACATGATCAACCAGGGCCCGCAGTTCATCGAGTACA
>NZ_DURI01000046.1 GCF_012837295.1 Corynebacterium sp.
AGGACCACGCGCAGCAGGTGACCTCGCAGTTGTCGCAGGTGCAGGCGAAGCTGAAGAAGGTCACGGCCCTGCGCGAGCGTCTCGACGACCTGCCGGTGATGTACGAGCTCGCCGACGAAGAGGAGGGCGACGCCGCCGCGGAGGCCACGGAGCTGGCCGACGCCGAGCGCGCCGAACTGCGCACCGACATCGAGTCCCTCGAGGTCACGACCATGCTCTCGGGCGAGTACGACGAGCGCGAGGCCGTGATCAACATCCGCGCCGGCGCCGGCGGCATCGACGCGGCGGACTTCGCCGAGATGCTCATGCGCATGTACACGCGCTGGGCGGAGAAGCAGGGCCACAAGGTCGACGTCTACGACATCTCCTACGCGGAAGAGGCCGGCATCAAGTCGGCGACGTTCGTCGTCCACGGCGAGTACATGTACGGCACCATGTCCGTCGAGCAGGGCACGCACCGCCTGGTGCGCATTTCGCCGTTCGACAACCAGGGCCGCCGCCAGACGTCGTTCGCCGAGGTCGAGGTGCTGCCGGTCGTGGAGACCACCGACCACATCGACATCCCGGACAATGAGGTCCGCGTCGACGTCTACCGTTCCTCCGGCCCGGGCGGCCAGTCCGTCAACACGACCGACTCGGCGGTGCGCCTGACGCACATCCCCACCGGCATCGTGGTGACCTGCCAGAACGAGAAGTCGCAGATCCAGAACAAGGCCTCGGCCATGCGCGTCCTGCAGGCGAAGCTGTTGGAGCGCAAGCGCCAGGAGGAGCAGGCGGAGATGGACGCGCTCGGCGCCGGCGGCAACGCGTCCTGGGGCAATCAGATGCGCTCCTACGTCCTGCACCCGTATCAGATGGTCAAGGACCTGCGGAACAATCACGAGGTCAACAACCCCTCGGCGGTGCTCGACGGTGACATCGACGGTTTCCTCGAGGCCGGCATCCGCTGGCGCATGGATTCGGAGGACGCCGAGTAGACCCCGGTTTTCGGCCCGGTTCCCGCAGGTCAGCGGGGCCCGGGCCTTTTGCTTGACGACGGACCCACGCGCGTCCCGGAGAATTCTCGAAGATGAAAGGACTCTCATCGGGGTTTCATGCACCGGTCATGCATGACGTTCATGCTTGAGTCATGGACATGATGAAGAAGCTGCTGCCGCTGGCGGGCGTGATCGCCGTGCCGGTGCTGCTGGCGGTGGCCGGTGGGGCGCTGACCTCGGATGACACTCCGCCCAATGTGTCGAGTGAGCCGGCGGTCACCGATCGCGAGCTGCCGCGCGCCCCGATCGGCGACGACGGCATCGATCCCTCCGCCGAGCGTGACGCCGACCGTCGCGACGGGGACGATGGCGCCGATGACGCCGATGGCGCAGACGACGGAGCCGCCTCCGGTGGAGCGGGCGCCCCGACGGGATCCGCCGGCTCGGGTGGCCGCGCTCCGGCTCCCGCCCCGGCCCCGGCCCCGGCGCAGCCCGCCCCGAATCTGAACTACCAGCCGGCGCCGAACTACGGCGACGACTGGGACGAGGATGATTGGGACGACGACTACGACGACGATTGGGACGACGACTGATGGCGGCGGAGGATCGCGGCGCCGCGGGCGTCGTGAAGCAAAAGAAGCCGGGCCCCGACGCGCCGGCTGCGACCGCCGACGCGGAACCCCTGGTGGGGTCGAAGTTCTCGGCGCGGTGGCGGATCGTCATGTGGATCATGGTGCTGCTGGGCATCGTGCTGTTCACGATCATCCTGACCACCCGGACGATCATGCTCTCCGACGTCGAGGCCGGCGCCAACGCGCAGGTCGAGCAGGAGGTCGAGGAGTTCCGCCGATTCGCGGTGGAGGGCATCGACCCCGAGACGGGCGAGCCGTTCGACACCTCGACGAGGCTGTTCGAAGTGTTCCTGTCGCGCCAGATCCCGGAGGACGACGAGGTCATCGCCGGCATCGTCGGCGACCGCGTCATGCAGATCGACCGCGGCACCGGGCCCGAGGGCCTGGGCGCCGACGGGCTCATCGCCGACGGTGAGCTGCTGCGCGCGGTCCGCGACGCGGGCGCCTCGTCAGGCATCCTCGAGTCCGAGGAGTACGGGCGCGTGCATTGGGGGACGGTGGCGCTGACGGGCGATCCCGATTCGGATCACCTCGTCGTCGCGGCCTTCACCTCCGCCGCACGGGAAGGGGTGCACCACCAGGTGCGCATCATTTCCGTCGTCGCGGTGGGCGGACTGCTGCTCACGCTGCTCATCGCCTGGCTCGTCGCCGGGCAGATCCTGGCCCCGGTCCGCGAGGTTCGCCGCGTCGCCGCGCGCATCCAGGACACCGACCTGTCGCAGCGCGTGCCCGTCACCGGCCGCGACGACATCGCCGAGCTGGCGCTGACGTTCAACGGCATGCTCGACCGCCTGGAGACGTCCTACGCCACCCAGCGGCGCTTCATCGACGACGCCGGCCATGAGCTGCGCACGCCGATCACCGTCATCCGCGGCCAGCTCGAGCTGCTCGAGGGTGCGTCGGGCGAGGAGCGCGAGCGCTCGATTCGCCTGGCCACCACGGAGCTCGACCGCATGTCGCGCATCGTCTCCGAGCTGCTCACGCTGGCCCGGGCCGAGCGTTCCGACTTCGTCGTCCCCGAGGCGACGGACGTCGCGGACCTCACCCTGGAACTCGAGTCGAAGGCGCAGGCCCTCGGCGACCGGGAGTGGCTGGTGGAGGAGATCGCCGAGTCCACCGCCGTCATCGACCCGGAGAAGATCATGCAGGCGATGCTGCAGATCGCCTCCAACGCGGTCGACCACACCGAGGAAGGCTCCGCGATCCGCATCGGCAGCCGCGTCACCGGCTCCGGCGACCAGCGCCTGCTGCGCCTGTGGATCACCGATTCCGGGCCGGGACTGTCCGCTTACGACGCCCGCCACGTCTTCGACCGCTTCTCCCGCGGTTCGGCGGGCTCGAAGCGGAACAAGGGCGGCGCCGGCCTGGGGCTGTCCATCGTCAAGGCCATCGCCGACGCCCACCGCGGTTCGGCGTGGGTCACGTCGAAGGAAGGGGAGGGGGCCACCTTCGGCCTCGAGCTCCCCGCCGGTCCCGAGTCCACGTCGCTTGACGACGGCGCCGGCGTTTCCGGTGGAACGGCCGCCACCGAAACGTGGGCCGTGGACCCGGAGACGTGGGGGCCCGCGCCCGCACCCGAGAAACCGGGCGGACGAGGCGTCGCCAAGCATGATGACGCCAACCCGCCGACCAACCCGTTCCCGCCGATTGACCCGGGCACCGCAGCCCGGACGGCCGACCCGAAGGAGAAGCCATGAGCCGCATCCTCGTCGCAGAAGACGACCGGGGCATCGCAGACTTCATCTGCCGAGGCCTGCGCGACGCGGGCTACGCCACCGACGTCGCCGAAGACGGGCTGACCGCCTACGAGCTCGCCCGCGGCGGCGAGTACGACCTCGTCGTGCTCGACCTGGGTCTGCCCATCATCGACGGGCGCGTGGTGCTCACGCGCCTCCGGCAGTCCGGCGTCTCCGTCCCGGTCATCGTGCTCACCGCCCGCGATGGAGTGGAGGACACCGTCGGCAGTCTGGAAGACGGCGCCAACGACCACATGACCAAGCCGTTCCAATTCGCGGAGCTGCTCGCCCGCGTCCGCCTCCGCCTGACCGACGAAGCCGCCGGCGACGCCTCCGGGCGCATCGCCCACGGCGACCTCGTGCTCGACCCGCGCACCCAGCGCGTCCAGGTCGACGGGAAGTGGGTGGACCTGTCCCGCCGGGAGATGGGCCTGCTCGAAGTGTTCCTGCGGCACCCCGGCCAGATCCTGTCGCGCGCGCAATTGCTCGGCCGGGTGTGGGGCCTCGATTTCGACCCGGCGTCCAACGTCGTCGACGTCTACGTCCGCGCCCTGCGCCGGAAGATCGGCGCGCACCGCGTGGAAACGATCCGCGGATCGGGGTACAGGCTGCCATGACGAACCCCTCCAACCGGCCGCGCACGAGCACGGCCGGCCAGTCCAGTGCACCCAAAAACGGATCCGACGGGCCGATTTCGGCGGATTCCGGCACCACGGTGGCCACCTCCGACGCAACCGCAAAGGCCTCCACCGACACCTCCACCGACACCGCCACCGAGACCCGCGCCGTCGAGGAGACCACGTTCGCGACCACGCCGCCCGACCTGCCCCTGCCCTCCGTGACGGACGTGGATCCCGACGAGCCCGCCCGGCGCGGGGTGCGGGAACGGCTCCGCGCGCTGCCCGGGCCCCTGCGTTCGGCCACCCGCCCGGCGGCCGTGCTCACCGCGCTCGTCTTCGCCGCGGGCATCGCCCTGCTTCCGGACGCCACCCCGTTCGAAGTCGTCGTGACGCTGTCCGTGTTCGCCGCGGCCGTGTGGCTGTGGTCGTTCAGCTCCATCGGAGACACCTACATCGCCCTCGGCGCGGCGGTGACGCTGGTGATCATCGGCGTCATCGATGCGGGCGCCGTCTTCGACGCCCTCGGCGAGGACACGACGTGGTTGCTCATCGGCGCCTTCGTCATCTCCGGCGCCGTCGCCGCGTCCGGGCTGGGCGTCCGGGCCGCGGTGCACCTGGCGGCGGGATGCCGCACGGCGCGGGGATTGGTCCATCTGCTCACCCTCGCGGTTGTGGCCACGGCCTTCGCCATCCCCGCCACCTCCGGGCGTGCGGCGCTGGTGCTGCCGGTGTTCATCGCACTGGCGGTGGCGCTGGGGCCGGCGCGGCGCTGGCTCGTCGTCGTGCTCAGCCTCGCGCTGCCGACGGTGATCCTGCTGTCCGCGGTCGGTTCCTACATCGGCGCCGGCGCGCACCTGATCACCGACCAGATCCTCGATCGCGCCGGGCTGGGCACCATCGGCTACACCGGGTGGCTGCTCGTGGGCATGCCGCTGGCGCTCGCGTCGTCGCACCTGGCCGCCGAGATCGTGCTCATGGCGGGGTCGACCCGCGAGCAGCGCCGGGAGCGCCTGGACCTCGGCATCGACGAGCTCGCGGCCGGCGTGCCCGGCAACGTGCCCGTCACGGGGCCGCTGACCATCCACGAATCCCGCTCGGCCATCGTGCTCGTCGCGGTGGTCTGCCTGTGGAGCACCGACGAGCTCCACGGCGTGCACCCGGCGATCGTCGCCCTTCTCGGTGCGCTGGTGATCACGTTGCCGTCCTGGGGCCCGCTCGGCTTCGGCGAAGCGCTGAAGAAGGTGCCGTGGTCGCTGCTGCTGTTCATGGCCGCGACGCTGGCGCTGGGCGGGGCGCTCATCGACTCGGGCGCCGCGCAGGTGCTCACGGACCTGCTGGCCTCCGCCGCGCCGGGCGGTGCCGCCGCGGCTCCGGTGTTCCTCGTCGGCGTCATCGTCGTCTCGGCGGCCGCGCACCTGATCATCCAGTCCCGGTCGGCGCGGTCGACGGTGCTGGTGCCCATCGTCATCGCGCTCGCCCCGGCGGCCGGCGCCGACCCCGTCATCGCCGCCTTCGCGTCGACGGCGGCGGCCGGCTTCTGCCACACCATGAATTCCTCGGCCAAGCCGATGGCCATGTTCGCCACCGTCCCCGCCGAACAGGGGATCCCCGTCTTCGACGACGCGTTCCGCCTGCGCAGCGCGGCCCTCATCGTGTTGCCGACGATCACCATGATCGCCGTGTTCGCGCTGTTCATCTGGCCCGCCATGGGCCTCGGGGCGACGTAAACGCGCGGGCGACCGGCCGTCGTCAAGCAAGCACCCCAAGCACCCGACCAACCCCAAACACCCGAACAACCCGCACGACCGCACACCAAGGAGAAAAGCCATGACCATGTTCATTCCGCAGCGAGTCCTCGTCGCCCCCTCCGGATTCAAGGAGAGCCTGTCGGCGGTCGAGGCCGCCGAGGCCATCGCCGGCGGCATCCGCCGCGAGCTGCCGGGCGTGCGCGTGGACATCTACCCCGTGCCCGACGGCGGAGAGGGCACGGTGGACATCGTCGCCGCGCGCACCGGCGCCGAGCGGCGCACCACGCGGGTGACGGGGCCCGTGGGCAAGCCGGTGTTCGCCGAATGGGCGATCGTCGACGACGGGTCGGGAGGCCGCACCGCGGTGCTCGAGATGGCGTCGGCCGGCGGCCTGCACCTGGTGCCGGCGGATCTGCGCGACCCCGGGGCGACGACGACCCGCGGCGTCGGCGAACTCATCGCGGCCGCGCTGGACGAGGGCGTCGACCGCATCGTCGTCGGCTGCGGCGATTCGGGCACGTGCGATGGCGGCGCCGGCGCGCTGTCGGCCCTGGGCGCGCGGATCCTGGATCAGGATGGCGAAGTCGTCGCAGACGGCGGCGGCAACCTCATCGACGCGGTGTCCATCGACGCCTCCGGCCTGCACCGCGGGCTGGCGTCGACGCCGATCATGCTGGCGTGCAACATGCACAACGTGCTCACGGGCCCGCGCGGCGTCGCCCGCGTCTTTGGCCCGCAGAAGGGTGCGTCGCCGGAGCGCGTCGAGGAGCTCGACGCGGCGATGACCTCGTGGGCGCGCCTGCTCGAGGGCGCCTTCGCCCCGCCGGTCGACGTCGCCCGGGGCCCGGGTTCGGGCGCCTCCGGCGGGCTCGGGGCCGGGCTGGCCGCCATCGGCGCGGTGCCGCGATCGCGTTTCGAGGTGCTCCTCGACGGCGGCCTGGGCGCCGGCGACATCGACGCGCTCATCGACCAGGCGGACCTCGTGGTCACCGCCGAGGGCGCCATCGACTTCCAGACCCCCAACGGCAAGGTCCCCGCCGAGATC
>NZ_DURI01000352.1 GCF_012837295.1 Corynebacterium sp.
CGTCGGCGGGGCCGTCGGCGCCGAGTTCGCCGGAGTCGATCGCCGCGCGCACGTCCGCCGCGGCGGCGCGGCCGACGACGAGGCCCTCCAGCAACGAGTTCGACGCCAGCCGGTTCGCGCCGTGCAATCCGGTGCGGGCGCACTCGCCCGCCGCGTACAGGCCGGGCACGCGGGTGCGGCCGGCCACGTCGGTGGCGATGCCGCCGCACGAATAGTGGACCGCCGGCGCCACGGGGAGCAGATCCTTCGCCGGATCCAATCCCGCGGTGGCCACGCCGGCGGTGACCGTCGGAAAGCGTTCGCGGACGCCGTCGATGTGCCGGGCGTCGAGGTAGACGCACTCCTCGCCGAGCTCGCGCAGGCGGGTGGCGATGGCGCGGGACACGATGTCGCGCGGGGCCAGATCGCCGCGCGGATCGACGCCGGCCATGACGGACTTGCCTCGGGAATCGACCAGGCGGGCGCCCTCGCCGCGCACGGCCTCCGAAATGAGGGGCCGGCGGCCACGGCGCTCGCGGTCGAACAGGACGGTCGGGTGGAACTGGATGAATTCCATGTCCGCGAGCTCCGCCCCCGCGTCGAGCGCCAGGCACTGGCCCTGGCCCAGCGCGCCGTCGGGCGCGGTGGTGGCGCGGTAGAGATGGCCGACGCCTCCGGTGGCGATCAGCGTCGCCGAGGCGAGGACCGCACCGAGGCCGCGGGGATCGCGGACGAGGGCGCCGCGGGCGCGGCCGTCGTCGACGATGATCTCCTCGGCCACCGCGTTCTGCAGCACGCGGACGCCCGCGGCCGCCTCCTCCAGGGCACGCTGGATCTCCGCCCCCGTGGCATCGCCGCCGGCGTGGATGATGCGCCGGTTGCCGTGGCCGCCCTCGCGGGTGCGGGAATAGCGGCCGACGTCACCTGCGTGGGTCTTCGCGTCGAATCGCGCGCCCAGCCCGATGAGCCACTCGGTGGCCTCCGCGCCGGCGCCGATGATGGAGCGCACCGCGTCCTCGTTGCAGTGCCCCGCCCCCGCGTCGAGGGTGTCGGCGACGTGATCCTCCACGGAATCCGGCCCATCGGGGCCGCCCGCGCCGCCGGGGCCTTCGGGCCCCTCGGGGGCGTCGTCGAGCCCGACCACCGCGAGCCCGCCCTGCGCGAGATTCGTCGCGGCGCCCTCGAACCGCAGATGGCGGCGGGCGCCTTCGGACCAGTGGCCCTTGTCCACCAGCAGGACGTCCAGGCCCAGTTCACGGCCCCGGCGCACCGCGGCCAGACCCGCGACCCCGCCGCCGATGACCAGCAGATCGCACTGCGCCGACCAGTCGAAACCGGCGACCGGGCCATGCCCCTGCGCGGACCCCGCGGCCACGACCTACTCGCCGCCGCCCGGGTTGCCGATGGCGATCATCCGCTCGACGGACGCGCGCGCCTTCTCTGCGACGTCGGCGGGCACGGTGACCTCGTCGGCCCCCTCGGCGAGGGAGCGCAGCAGGGCCGCCGGGGTGATCATCTTCATGTAGACGCAGGAGGCGCGGTCGTTGATGGCCTCGAACTCCACGTCCGGCGCGGCCTTGCGCAGCTGGTGGAGCATGCCGACCTCGGTGGCCACCAGCACCTTGCGGTCCTGGCGCTTCTCGGCCCGCTGCGCCTCGCGCTGCGCCGACGCCAGCATCTCGCCGGTGGACAGCATGTGCACGCGCTCCGGCTCGATGGTGCCCTCGCCCGCCAGGTAGATCGCGGAGTTGGCGCAACCGCACTCGGGATGGATGTACAGCTCGGCGTCCGGGTTCTCCTCCGCCCGGCGCGCCAGCTCGTCGCCGTTGATGTTGGCGTGGACGTGGCACTCGCCGGCCCAGATGCGGATGTTGTCGCGGCCGGTCTCGCGCTTGACGTGCGCGCCGAGGAACTGGTCCGGGTTGAACAGGATCTCCTTGTCCGCCGGCAGCGAGCGGATGACGTCGACGGCGTTGGAGGACGTGCAGCACACGTCGGTCTCCGCCTTCACGTCGGCGGTGGTGTTGACGTAGCTGACCACCAGCGCGCCCGGGTGCTCGGCCTTCCACTCGCGCAACTCTTCCGCGGAGATGGAGTCGGCCAGGGAGCAGCCGGCGCGCTCGTCGGGGATGAGCACGGTCTTCTCGGGGCTGAGGATCTTCGCGGTCTCCGCCATGAAGTGGACGCCGCAGAACACGATGACCTCCGCCTCGGTCTCGGCGGCCACGCGCGACAGGCCGAGGGAGTCGCCGACGTAATCGGCGATGTCCTGGATCTCCGGCAGCTGGTAGTTGTGCGCCAGGATGACGGCGTTGCGCTCCTTGGCCAGGCGGCGGACCTCGTCGGCCCATTCCTGCGTCGCCTCGACGCCGGCGTATCCGCCCTCGCCGTCGACGACGGACGCCGCCAACGCGGACTCGAGGGGCTGGAGGGTCGCGCTCTCCTGCGCGGACGCGGGGGTGGTCACATCGGCTCCTTGGCTGGAAAGGATATTCTTGCCGCCGATGTTAGCCCGTTGACCGGGCCTCCCCCGCATCCGGCACGTCCCCGGGCTCCGCCCCCGGCGCCAGGAAGATCAGGCACCAGTACGCGAGCATCGCGGCGAACGGCGCGACCAGCAGCGCCACGGGCACGTCGAACGCGGGCAGCACGTCGACGGCGGTGCCCGGCGCCACCGCATCCAGGTCGGGTTGGCGCACGCCGGCGATCAGGTTGCCGGACACCAGCTGCACGGCGGCCATGGCCAGCGCCGCGACTCCTGTCCACGCCTCCATCGCGAGGCCGCGGGCCGTCGGAAAGCGGCGATGCGCGAAGGACCCCAGCACCAGGCCGAGCACCAGTGCGATGCCCGTGAACCACAGCAATGCCGCGAACGTGGCGTCGAGGCCGTCCTGCCCCACGGCCAGGCGCCCTCCCTCCAGGAAGGTCACGCGCTGGGTGGGGCGGGCCATGGCCCAAGTGACGCCACCGAGGACGCCGCCGGCCAGCGCCGCCAGCAGCACCGCCGCCGCGTCGCCGATGAAGCGGGGCGGGCGGCGGGTGTGCGGCACTGCCGCCGCGGGGGTCTTCGCGTTCATGGGGGCGAATGTACCCGGCCCCGCGGACGGGCTCGCCGTCGATTGCGGGTCGCGCGACGGTTGCTTTGCGACGAACCCTCCCGAACGCTGTTCAATTCATGGATTATCGTGGGCGCATGACCGATGACCGCACCGCCCGCTCACACCTGGCCGGACTCGGCGAGCTGACCCGCGAACGCATCGACGCCGGACTGCACCGCACGCTCGCCCCGCGACGGCCGGGCCCGCCCGAGCTGCTCGACCTCGCCTCGAACGACTACCTGGGCATGCACGACCACCCCGCGGTCATCGACGCAGCCGCGGCCGCTCTGCGCGGATACGGACTGGGGTCGACGGGATCGCGGCTGGTCACCGGCGCCACGGTCGCCCACGACGAACTCGAGGACGAATTGGCCGACTTCATGGGATTCGGTTGCGCGCTGACCGCATCGTCCGGATACCTGGCCAACCTCGCCGCCGTCACCGCGTTGGCCGGTCGCGGCGACCTCATCGTCTCCGACGGGGGCTCGCACGCCTCCCTCATCGACGCCTGCCGCCTGTCGCGGGCGCGCGTCGTGGTCACGCCGCTCGGCGACGTCGGGGCGATCGAGGACGCGCTGGCGTCGCGGACGGAATCGCGGGCCCTCGTGATCTCCGATGCGGTGCACTCGACTTCAGGCGACATCGCCGACGTGCGCGCCCTGTACGCGGTCGCCCGCGCGCACGGTGCGGCGCTGCTCGTCGACGAGGCCCACGGCCTGGGCGTCGCCGGCCCCGGCGGCCGCGGCGCGGTGGCGGCGGCCGAATTGTCCGGGGCCCCGGATCTGGTGGTCACCGTGACGTTGTCGAAGTCGCTCGGGGCCCAGGGCGGAGCGATCCTCGGCCCGCCGGAATTGCGCGGCCACCTCATCGACGCGGCGCGGCCCATCATCTTCGACACCGCCCTCGCCCCGCCCGCGGCCGCCGGCGCCCTGGCCGCGTTGCGGCTGCTTCGCGACGACCCGTCGTTGACCGGGTCCGTCCTGCGCAACGCGGAGGCCATCGCGGCCGCGTGGGGCGTGGCCGCTCCCCCGTCCGCGGTCGTGCCCGTGATTCTGGGAGATCCGGTCCGGGCGGTGACGGCACGCGACAATCTCCGGGGCCGCGGAGTCCTCGTCGGGGTGTTCCGCCCGCCCAGCGTCCCGCCGGGAGGCTCGCGCCTGCGCATCACGGCGCGCGCGAATCTCGCGCCGGAAGAACTCCGTCGCGCGGCGCCCCGCGACGGGGACGTGCCGCCGCCCCGGGACTGAGCCATCCGGCCCGGGGCCGAGCCGTCCGGCCGGATGGCCGGGCCGACGTGTCCCGGGACGGGGTTCAGTGCTCGTCGTAATGGTCCCCGTGTGCCGCGCGGCAGTGCCCGTCGTGGACGCAGTCGACGTGATCGCCGTGCGGGATGGCCACATGCCCGCAGCCGGGCCCGTGAACGTGATCGCCGTGATCTTCGGCGACGACGTGCTCTGCGGGGTCGCACTCGACCCATTCGCCGTCGACCTTGCGGTGGACGTGGCCATCGTGCACGTAATCGACGTGGTCTCCGTGTGCGAAGGAGCCGTGGCCGCAGCCGTCGCCATGCTCGTGCCCGTGATCGTCGTGGACGTGCTTTCCGGTGCTCATGATGTGCGCTTCGGATGTAGGCCCCGGCCCCCAATTCCCCGGAGAAGTCGCCCCCGGCGCCCCCATGGACACCAGGGCTATGTACTTCTCAGGCTACGCCTATTTTTCGTGTGGCGCCGACGGAAAGACGGGCGCCCCTCAACGGCGCTCGAGCATCGCGGAGTCGAGTTCGCCGTGGCGAGAACAGCGCGCCGACCAGCCGTCGGGCCGAACCTGCACGACCATGCGGCGCCCGCAAAGCCTGCAATAACGCGGCGCCTCCAGCCCGGCGCGGGCGGAGTGGCTGTGCGGCCGCTCCTCCCCCTCCGCCAGATGGGCCCCGGTGAACGGGTCGTACTCCGGCGGGTCGCCGAGGAGCGTCGCCTTCAGCAGTTCCGTCGAGTCCGGGTTCGAGCCCCGGCGCGCCGTGGTGGGCGCAGTGGTGCGCGCGGTCGTCGACGCCATCGCTAGACCGTCGCGTTGAGGGCCTTGATGGGCAGGCGGATCTTGCCCAGCATGTCCAGGTCCTGCTCGGCCGGACGCCCCAGGGTGGTCAGGTAGTTGCCCACGATGACGGCGTTGATGCCGCCGAGCAGGCCCTGCTCTGCACCGAGGTCGCCGAGGGTCAACTCGCGGCCGCCGGCGAAGCGCAGGATGGTCTTGGGCAGAGCGAGGCGGAAGGCGCCGATCGCGCGCAGCGCATCCTTGGCGGCCAGCGGCTCACGGCCCTCGAACGGGGTGCCGGGGCGCGGGTCGAGGAAATTCATGGGCACCTCGGTCGGGTTGAGCGCAGCGAGGTCCTGCGCGAACTCGGCGCGCTGCTCGAGGGACTCGCCCATGCCCAGGATGCCGCCGCAGCAGACCTCCATGCCGGCCTCGGCGACCATGCGCAGCGTCTCGGCGCGATCCTCCCAGGAGTGCGTGGTCACGACGTTCGGGAAGTGCGAGCGCGCGGTCTCCAGGTTGTGGTTGTAGCGGTGCACGCCGGCCTTGGCCAGGCGGTCGACCTGGTCCTGCGTGAGAATCCCCACCGACGCGGCGACGTTGATGTCGACCTCTTCCTGGATGGCCTGCACGGCCTGCTCCAGCTGGGACAGGAGGTTCTCGTCCGGGCCCTTGACGGCGGCGACGATGCAGAACTCGGTGGCGCCGGTCTTCTGGGTCTGCTTTGCCGCGTCGACGAGCGCCGGGATGTCCAGCCAGGCATTGCGCACGGGCGATTGGAACAGGCCGGACTGCGAGCAGAAGTGACAGTCCTCGGGGCAGCCGCCCGTCTTCAGCGAAATGATGCCCTCGACCTCGACCTCCTCGCCGCACCACTTCAGGCGCACCTCATGGGCGAGGGCGAGGAGCTCGTCGACCTTGTCTTCGTCGAGCTGGAGCACGGCGAGGGTCTCGGCGTGGTCGAGCCCTTCCCCTCGGCCGAGCACCTTCTCGCGGGCGATTTCGAGGACATCGGCGGGCGAAACGGCGGTCATGGGCACTCCTGGCTGGTCGTATGTCTCGGCCGCGACCTAGCGCCGCCGACGAGGAAACTTGATCGCCGTATTGAACGGCGTTCGGCCCCGAATGTACCCCGCGCCCCGAACGCCGTTCAAGATGGCTCGCCGAGCCGCCCACCCCCCGCTTTCCGATAACGTGGACTCTGTGCAGCTCACCAAGGACATCATCATGGACGCGGCGATGGGGATCCTCGATGAATACGGCCTCCAGGACCTGACCATCCGCCGCCTGGCCCGTCACCTCGACGCGGCCGCCGGCGCGATGTACTGGCATTTCCCGTCGAAACAGGCCCTGCTCGGCGCCGTGGCCGACCGACTGCTCGCGCCCCTGCAGGAGCTGAAGGCCACCGGGGACTGGCGCGCCGACGCCACGGCGTTCACCGAATCCCTGCATTCCTGCCTGACCTCGCACCGCGACGGTGCCGAGGTCGTGTCCGCGGGCCTGGCCACAGACACGGTCTCGGTCCGGCCCGCATCCGTTCTAGCTCCCCTGCTCGACGACGCCCCCATCGATTCCGACTTGATCTCCGACGCCGCGGCGACGCTCGTCTATTTCATCCTGGGCGCCACCGTCGACGAACAGACCGCCGCGCAGCTGGCAAAGGTCGCCGGCACCGACACCGCGACCGAGGCCACCGACGAAGACACCGACGGGGTCTCGGCTGCGACGGCCGCGCACGGGCGCCGCATCCGCCACGGCGTGGACCTCATCATCGCGGGCATCGCCGCAGGCGGGACCGCCGGAGAGTAAGAGACCCCCCCACCGGCCCCGCCGCCGTGGCAGCGCCGGGGGGCGGGGATCACGGCGTCAGAGTGCGCAGACCGGTGTGGCGTCGCGCCGGCCGTCGGGCTGCGGGCTGGTGACGAAGGTGCACGGCTGATAACCGCGGTCCTCGATCACGTCTGCGACCAGCGCCCACTCGTCGTCGGCGAGCGCGGGCGTCCTGCTCAGCACGAAGCCGGATCGGCGCGCGGGATCGCCGACGATGGCCAGGGAGTAGTCGTCCGCGAGGTACGTGACCCGGTAGTTAGTCGGCCCATCGGGGTTCTGCCCCGGAATGCCGTCGAACGCAACGCGCAAGGAGGCGTTTGTCGCGGCATCAGTGATGCGTGCGCTCCCCTCCACCACCGACGTCCCGCCGAATACGTCGCCGCATGAGTTGCGCACGGACAGCGTCGAGTCGTCGATGACGGCGTACTCGGCGGTGGTCCGGTCGATGCACTGCAGATTGAACACCTGGGGCACCGCCGCGACCTGGTACCACGTGCCCGCATAGCGCCCGTTATCCACCGAATCGACCTGCGTCAACTCGGGGCCGGTGGAGCTGCCGGCGGAAATGGACTCGCCGATCGACGCGATGGAGCCGGAAGCCCCGATCACCGCGTCGGCCACGGGACCGAGGGCGTCGGAATAACCTTGCGCATTCGCGACCGGCGCGGCGAACGGTGCGGTCGCCGCCGCCGTCGCGATGAGCAACGCCGAGACGCGGCGACGAAAAGTCTTTGATGTGGTCATGATGGGCCCCTCTCGGGCTGCGGGCGTTCGGGGTAACGCCGTGAAAAGCAGAGTCACGCAGTTCAGCCCCAAAAACTAGGGGCTTCACACCCGCGGCAGCCCCGCATGCCGCGCACCCCGGCCGAGGACCACCACGCCGCCTCCGCGGAGCCGTCGGCGTCGCAAAGCAAACCCCGCTCACCCGTAACGCGCCGATAGGTTCGCTCGGCGCGTACGTTCGAAGGCCTGCCCGGTATGGTTATCGGCATGACAAACGCGAACATCGACGGCGAACACCAGGTCTGGCCCGGAGACCCCTACCCCCTGGGTTCCACGTACGACGGCGCGGGCACCAACTTCGCCCTGTTTTCCGATATCGCGGACAAGGTCGAGCTGTGCCTCATCAGCGCGGAAGGCGAGGAGACCCGCATCCCCCTCGAAGAGGTCGACGCCCACATCTGGCACTGCTACCTCCCGGGCATCATGCCGGGCCAGCGCTACGCCTACCGCGTCCACGGCCCCTACGATCCCGCCCACGGCCACCGCTGCGACCCGAACAAGCTGCTGGTCGACCCCTACGCCAAGGCGTTCGACGGCGACTTCGACGGCCACAAGTCCCTGTTCAGCTACGACCTGGACGACCCGAGCCAACGCAACACCGACGACAGCCTCGGCCACACCATGACCTCCGTCGTCATCAACCCCTTCTTCGACTGGGCCACCGACCGCCAGCCCAAGCACCCCTACTCCGAAACCGTCATCTACGAGGCCCACGTCAAGGGCATGACCATGACGCACCCGGACGTGCCGGAGTCCCTGCGCGGCACCTACGCCGGTCTGGCGCACCCGGCGATCATCAACTACCTCAAGGACCTCGGCGTCACCGCCATCGAGCTGATGCCGGTCCACCAGTTCCTGCAGGACGACCGCCTGCGCGACCTGGGCATGCGCAACTACTGGGGCTACAACACCTTCGGCTTCCTCGCGCCGCACCAGGACTACGCGGCGTCGACCAAGCCCGGCGGCGCGGTGTCCGAGTTCAAGGGCATGGTGCGCGCGTTCCACGACGCCGACATCGAGGTCATCCTCGACGTGGTCTACAACCACACCGCCGAGGGCAACCACATGGGCCCGACCATCTGCTTCCGCGGCATCGACAACGCCGCGTACTACCGCCTCGTCGAGGGCGACAAGCAGCACTACATGGACTACACGGGCACCGGCAACAGCCTCAACGTCCGCCACCCGCACTCGCTGCAGCTGATCATGGACTCTCTGCGCTACTGGGTCTCCGAGATGCACGTCGACGGCTTCCGCTTCGACCTCGCCTCGACGCTGGCCCGCGAGTTCCACGACGTCGACCGCCTGTCCGCGTTCTTCGACCTGGTCCAGCAGGACCCGATCGTCTCCCAGGTGAAGCTCATCGCCGAGCCCTGGGACGTCGGCGAGGGCGGCTACCAGGTGGGCAACTTCCCGCCGCAGTGGACCGAGTGGAACGGCAAGTACCGCGACACCATCCGCGACTACTGGCGCGGCGAGCCGTCGACGCTGGGCGAGTTCGCCTCGCGCATCACCGGTTCGTCCGACCTGTACGCGAACAACGACCGCCGCCCCACCGCGTCGATCAACTTCGTCACCGCCCACGACGGCTTCACCCTCAACGACCTGGTCAGCTACAACCACAAGCACAACATGGCCAACGGCGAGGACAACCGCGACGGCGAGAGCCACAACCGCTCGTGGAACTGCGGCGTCGAGGGCTACACCGACGACGAGACCATCCTGCGGCTGCGGGCGCAGCAGCGCCGCAACTTCCTGACCACCCTGCTGCTGTCGCTGGGTACCCCGATGATCAGCCACGGCGACGAGATGGCCCGCAGCCAGAAGGGCAACAACAACGTCTACTGCCAGGACAACCAGCTGGCGTGGATGGATTGGAACCAGGTGCGCACCAACTCGGAGCTGGTGGACTTCACCCGCTACCTGCTGGAGCTGCGCGCCGAGCACCCCGTGTTCCGCCGCCGCCGTTTCCTCAAGGGCGGCCCGCTGGGCGCCGAAACCGACGACCGCGACATCGCGTGGCTGACCCACGAGGGCCGCGTCATGTCGCAGGACGACTGGGACTTCGACTTCGGCAAGTCCCTGATGGTGTGGCTCAACGGCAAGGCCATCACCGAGCCGGACGCCCGCGGCCACCGCATCGTCGACGACAGCTTCATGCTGTGCTTCAACGCCCACCACGAGGACCTGACGTTCCAGATCCCGGGGACGGAGTACGCCTCCCAGTGGGAGGTGCTCATCGACACCACGGAGCTGACGGGTCGCCCGACCCGCGAGCGCCTGGTCGACCCCGAGGGCGAACTGCGGGTCCCGGCGCGCTCGACGGTCGTGCTCGTCGAGAAGCACTAGCCGAAAAGCACTGGCCCCCGCCGGCCCGGGTTTCGGCCCCGGACACGCGAAAGCGGCGCATTCCCTTCACGGGGATGCGCCGCTCGTCATTTCCGGGGTGCCGCCGGCCGCGTCCGGCTTTGCGACGGCACCGCAGGCGCTATGCGGCCTGTTCGTGCCAGTAGTCGGCGCCGGTGCCGAAGTAGTCCCCCAGTCGGCGGGCGAGGTCGGCGGTCAAGTGGGTGCGCCCGGTGCGGAAGCGCTCGAGGGTGGAGCTGGGCACGTCGATGGCGACGGCCAGGCGGTAGATGCTCAGGCCGCGGGGCTCGAGGAAGCGTTCGTGGAGGACGGTTCCCGGGTGGCTGGAGACTGCGTTGGTCATGCGTGCTCTCCTCGTGGATCTGTGCTGATGTTCAGTCGGATTTCTCAAGGTGGCGATGGCCGGATGGGTGCCCGGTCGTTCGCGACGGTGCTCAGATTAGACCTGAATCCCGGCGCTCGCGAACGGGCATTCGCGGTGCGAAAAATGTGTGAACCTTTCTTCGGCAAACCATAATGAGGCACGAATCACACGCCCGCAACACTGTTACCCCCGTCACACCCACGGCGGCGGGCGGCGCCGTCCGGCGCGGCCGCTAGGCTCGTGGGCATGCAGGTTCTCGACTTCCGACTCTCCGGCGCCATCGTCCGCGTCATCCCGGGCGCCCCGGCCACCGTCACCGTGCACCGCATCGCCAGGACGCGCAGCACGGACTCGTCCGCGGCACGGGCAGTGCTTTCCGACGTTTCGGGTGCGGCGTCGTTGACCGAGCCCGGCCCCATCCTCCCCGGCCTCGTCGACTTCGGCGGAGACCTGCCCTCCGTCCGCGTGACGCCGTCGTCCCTGGGGGCGGCTAAGGACCTCATGGAGCTGTTGGCCGCCGGCCCGGACGTCGACGTTGCGGCAGTGGACGGCTCCCCGTACGCGGTGGAGATCGACGACGCCGACGAGGCTCCGGACGCCGCCGTCGCCGGTGCCTCGGCGACCGGCGCGTCGCCCGTGCCCGGCAAGCTCGGCGGCGACATCCCGGACCCCGATTTCTTCGCGTTCGACGTGGAGACCGCCAACGCCGACGAGGGTTCGGTCATTCAGTTCGGCATCGCCGCCGTGCGCGACGGCGAGATCGTCGACACGTACTCGTGGCCGTGCCGCCCGCCGGCCGGTCTCGAGCAGTTCGACGAGGACAACATCGCCATCCACGGCATCAAGCCCTCCGACGTCGCCGACGCCCCCTCCTTCGCCGAGCGCGCCGAGGAGTTCGGCCGCCTCGTCGACGGCACGCCCGTGATCGCGCACAACGCGAAGTTCGATTTCACCGCCCTCAAGCGCGGCTGTGCCGCGGCGGGCATCGACGTCCCCGACGTCGCCTACGCGTGCACGTACGAGTGGGCGCGCCGGGTCGGGTTGCAGGTGGAGAACTACCGCTTGACGACGCTCGCGCGAGAGGCCGGGGCCGCCGACTTCGACCACCACGACGCCGCGGCCGACGCCGTCGCCTGCGCGAAGGTCGCCCTGTGGCTGATGCGCGAGCATCCCGGCGACGAGCCCACGCTCAACCCCGTGCGGTACACGGAGAATCTGGGCATGGAGATGGGGATGCTCTTCGGCACCCGCCTCGTGCCCATGCAGACCACCGGGCGGTCGCAGACCGGATCCGGGGGCGCGGGCCGTCGTCAAGCGGGAAGCCGGGGACGATCCGGGGCGGCCGGGCAGGACCGGCGCGCGAAGTGGGACGCCGTCAAGGCGCCCGAGGTGATCCCCGACAAGAACGAGGACGCCGATCCGGACGGGCTGCTGTTCGGCCAGCGGGTGACGCTGACCGGAGATTTCGCGCCGTACGACAAGGGCCGGCTGTGGGAGCTGATCGCGCAAGCCGGCGCGGACATCAACAAGGGCGTGACCAAGAAGACCACCATCCTCGTCGCCGGGCCGTGGGATTCCATGACGTCGAAGGAAAAGAAGGCGCGCGAGTACCAGGAGAAGGGCCAGGACATCCAGATCTGGGACGAGAAGCAGCTTTTCACCGTCCTCGGGCTCGAGGAGGAGCCGCCGTTCTAAGCGGCTCCGCCCGGACCGGGCGCCCCCGGAATCACCCCCGCGAAAAATAAACGGAACCGTTCCGGGCTGCGGCGCGTCCATGTACGTGACATCGTCCCCCATGCAGGAGGTCCTCACGTGCAACGGCCCGTACCCGAATTGCGTCCCGCGACCTGGCTGACCACCGCACCCGCAGACGTCGACTGGCGCGACGCGGGCGGCGGGCTGGTCGGCGTCGTCGCCGAACCCGGGTACGGCGTGGAGTCCGCCGCGCGGGTGCTCATGGAGCGGCACATCGCGCACGGCAAGCTGCACATCACCGCGCGGTCGGCGGCCGCCGTCACCGGGGCGGACGACGCGGGCCCGCGGGCCGGCCTCCAGATCGGCTCACCCGCCGCCCGACCCACCGGGTGGCTGGCGGAGGTGAGCCCTCTGGTGGAACTCGACGGCCACCTGCGGCGGTACTTCGGGGCCCGGCCCGTGTATTTCCCCGCCGCCGTCGACCAGCTGCTGGCGCTGCCCGCCGATGCCGACCTGACCCGCGCCTATCTGTGGGCGGCGCGGACGTGGCGCGGGGCGGCCGATCCCGTCTCCCCGCTGGCGCTGACGCTCGGCGACGACCGGTTGATCGTGCACGCGCCGGAGGAGGGCCGCGCCGACCATCCCGCCCACCGTGCGGCGGTGCTGCTGGCGGCCGGGCAAGGCCGGTGCGAATCCCACTACGATGGTGCAGGTGGCCGCGCCACCCGGACCCGGGTCCCCGCCCGCTGAGCTCATCGGCGGGAGGAACGGGGAAATCGGGTTCACGGACGTGCGGCCCGATCAATCGACGAAGAAAGGCGCGTGACCAGGTTCCATGAACCGACTCCCCATCACCTCCACCTACCGACTCCAGCTGCGAGGCCCCAAGGCGGATGAGGGAGGCCGGGCGTTCACCTTCGCCGACGCCGCCGAGCAGGTCCCCTACCTGGCCGATCTTGGCATTTCGCACCTTTACCTGTCGCCCATCCTGGCGTCGGTGCCGGAATCGAACCACGGCTACGACGTCATCGACCCCACCACGGTCAACCCCGAGATCGGCGGCATGGCCGGGCTCCAGGAGCTCGCCGAGGTCGCGCACAAGGCGGGCCTGGGGATCATCATCGACCTGGTGCCCAACCACCTGGGGGTCGAGGACCCGCAGCTCAACGAGTGGTGGTGGGACGTGCTCACCAACGGCCGCGACTCCCAGTTCGAGCCCTACTTCGACGTCGACTGGCACGAGGACAACGGCGCCGGCGGCAAGATGGGCCTGCCCGTCCTGGGCTCGCCGGAGGACCTGGACAAGCTGGAGATCGACCGCTCCGGCGACGAGCCGCTGCTGCGCTACTACGACAACGTCTACCCGGTGAAGCCGGGCACCGACGAGGGCACCCCGCAGGAGATCCACGACCGCCAGGCCTACCGCCTGATGTACTGGCGCGACGGCGTGATCGGCTACCGCCGCTTCTTCTCGGTCAACGGGCTGGCCGGCATCCGCCAGGAGAACCCGGTGGTCTTCGAGCACACCCACCGCATCGTCCGCGAGCTCATCGCAGCCGACATCATCGACGGCGTGCGCATCGACCACCCGGACGGCCTGTCCGACCCGTTCGGCTACCTGTCCGAGCTGCGCCGCCTGCTGGGCGACGACAAGTGGCTGGTCATCGAGAAGATCCTCGGCCCCACCGAGCCCCTCGATCCCCGCCTGCAGGTCGACGGCACCACCGGCTACGACGCGCTGCGCGAGTTCGACAACGTCTTCATGAACCGCGAGTCCCGCGACGCCATGAGCATGCTGGCCCTGCAGGAATCGGGCTCCACGTGGGACAAGTCTGCGGTCCACGCCACCGAGCGGGCGCTGAAGCGCGACGTCGCCGCCCACGAATTGGCCGCCGAGGTCCGCCGCCTGGCCCGCGCGCTGCGCCGCGACAACTGGTCGACCGGCGGCGACAACGTCACCGAGGAAGAGCTCATCGACACCATCTGCGAGCTCGTCGCCGCGATGCCGGTCTACCGCGCCGACTACGTGTCGCTGTCGCGCGTGACGTCGTCGGTGATCCAGCAGATGGTCGCCCGCTTCCCCTCCCGCGTATTCGCGCTGGACCTCATTTCCGCGGGCCTCATCGCCCAGGGCGAGGCCGCGACCCGCTTCGCGCAGGTGTGTGGCGCCGTCATGGCGAAGGGCGTCGAGGACACCACGTTCTACCGCGCCTGCCGCCTGGTCAGCCTCAACGAGGTCGGCGGAGACCCGGGCCGCTACGGCATGTCCGCGGCCGAGTACCACCTGCTGCAGTCCGAGCGGGCCCGACTGTGGCCGCGCACGATGACCGGCTTGTCCACTCACGACACCAAGCGCGGCGAGGATGTCCGCGCCCGCATCATCCAGTTGTCCGACATCGTCGGCGATTGGGCGGAGAAGGTCCGCGACTGGACCGCGGTCACCCCGGCGCCGGATGGCGCCACGGGCTATTTCCTGCTGCAGAACATCATCGGCGTGTGGCCGGCCGACGGCGAGATCACCGAGGAGCTGCGCGACCGCCTGCACGCCTACGCCGAGAAGGCGATGCGCGAGGCCAGCGTCCACACCACCTGGACCGAGCAGAACGCGGACTTCGAGCTGCACGTCATGCGGTGGATCGACGCCCTGCTCGACGGGCCGTTGCGCGACCGCATCACCGAGTTCGTGCAAACCATCGACCCCGCGGCCCGCGTGACCAGCTGGTCGCGCAAGCTCCTGCAGCTGACGTCCCCGGGCATCCCGGACACGTACCAGGGCACCGAGTTCCTCGAGGACTCCCTGGTCGACCCGGACAACCGCCGCTTCGTCGACTACGCCGCCCGCTCCCGGGCACTCGATCAGGTGCGCCGTGGAGACGTGGATCCGGCGGACGGGGACGTCGTCAAGCTCATGGTCACCCACCACGCCCTGACCCTGCGCAACGAGCGACCCGAATCCTTCGTGGGCGGCACCTACCAGCCGGTGTTCGCGGAAGGCTCCGGCGAGCGGTACCTGGTGGGCAACGCTCGCGGGCCCGTCGGCGGCGACCAGGACGTGATCACGCTGGTCACCCGCCGGCCCATCGGCCTGGAGCGCGACGGCGGCTGGGGCGACACCACCATCACGCTGCCCGAGGGCATCTGGACCGACCGCTTCACCGGCAACGCGTGGTCGGGGACGGTGACGGTGGCGGCGATGTTCGGCACGTTCCCGGTGGCGCTGCTCGTCGCCGACGATCCGGAGGCATAGGGGCCGGCATGGCGAAGTCGAAGGGGAATGCCCGGCTGCGCGAGCTGCACGCGCGCTATGACGAGTGGACCGCCGCGCACCCGCGGGCCAAGGAGGACTTCGCCGGCGCGATCGGGGAATTGCTTTCCGACGCCGGCCTGGCATTCGACAACGTCACCGCGCGGGTGAAGACGTGGCGTTCGCTGCGGATCAAGGCGATGCGGCGGGCCGAGGGCGGCGAGTTCGCCTACCCCGACCCGTGGCACGACATCCACGACATCGTCGGCGTCCGCGTGACCACGTACCACTCCAACGAGATCCCCGACGTGCTGGCGGTGCTGGGCGATTCGCTGGAGGTGCTGCGGACCATCGACAAGACCGCCGAGACGCGGATTTCCGGCCTGTTCGGCTACGGCTCCCACCACCTGGTGTGCCGCGTCGGCGACGGCGCTCCCCCTGGGCTCGCACCGTACCGGGGCCAGCAGTTCGAGGTGCAGGTGCGCACCGTGCTGCAGCACGCGTGGGCCGAGTTCGAGCACGACATCCGCTACAAGTCGCCGGACGGGGTCATCGACCCGCGCATCGACCGGGCGTTCGCCCTGGCCGCCGGGTTGATCGAACTTGCGGACCAGCAGTTCGACCAGGTGGCGGCGATCCTCGACGAAGAGCGCGACGGTGCGGCGGGCGCGGATGGCGCGGGAGTCGCCGGCGGCGACGCCGACGACGAGGCCGCCGCCAATGCCGTGGAACTCGGCGCGGAGACGCTGCCCGGCTTGCTGACGCTGCTGCTGCCGACCGTGCCGCGGTCGAAGTCGGAGCATTACGCCTGGCTGGAGGAGCTTCTCGACGCCAACGGCGTGACCACCGTCGGAGACTTGCGCGATCTGGTGGCGCCCGAGCGCGTCGCCGCCGTCGAGGAAGCGTTGAAGTACCGGTTCCAGCCGGGCCACGTGCGCATCATCGACGACCTGCTGCTGGCGGCGTTCGGCTCCGACCACGTCACCCGCACCGGCAAGTCCGGCGCCCACCCGGCGCAGCGGCCGGCGCGGTTGCGGTCCCGGCTGGCGCAGATGCGCAAGGCCGGGGTGGTGAGTTAGCGGCGGTCGGTTAGCGGAGGGCGATGCGGCGATGGGCGATCGGAAAGGCTCCCCGTTCGCGTTCCTCGGGCTCGTCCTCGCCGCGTCGGTGCCGGCGTACGCGCTGAATTCGTGCCCGGCGCCTCGACGTCGAATGCCGCTCGGGCTTCCGCCGAGTGCGGTCATGATCGTCGTCCCGGCGGCGACCGCGGCATTCCTCGCCCATCGCGAATCGGGGCCGGACGGA
>NZ_DURI01000353.1 GCF_012837295.1 Corynebacterium sp.
CGTCGGCGGCCGTCGGCGGCGCCGGGCGCGGCGGCTTGCGGCGCGACCCGGAGGCCTTGGCGTCGGCGCACAGGCGCTCGTAGGCCTCCTCGGCCTCGCGCAGGGCCTCTTCCGGCACCGGGAGATCGGCGGCGACGAGTTCGCGTACGCCCGGCATCACGTCCGGGTCGACGTAGGCGACGGAGGTGCCGGCGAGGACTTCGCGGGCGCGCAGCGTCAGCAGATCCGGGTTGCCCGGGCCTGCGCCGACGAACAGGATGCGTCCGGCGGGCGTCGTGCGAGGGGTGCTCATCGTGGTGGCGTTGCTTTTCTTCTCGGAGTTTCGGGGCGGGGACGTGGTGCGGGGCGCGGGCCCCCGGGTCAACGCAGGGTGTCGCCCATGACGTCGTGGGCGCCCTGCTCCAGCAGGCGCGCGGCGACGGCGCGGCCGATCTCCTCGGCCTCCTCCGGGGCGCCGACAGCGGCCTCGACCAGGCGGCGGGAACCGTCGAGGGCGAAGACCCCGGCGGTCAGCTCCAGGCTGCCGTCGTCCGTGATCTCGGAATGCGCGGCGACCGGCGCGGTACAGCCGGCCTGCAGTTCAGACAGGATGACGCGCTCGGCGCGGGCCCGGGCGTGCGACGCGGGATCGTCGAGCCGGCCGACGATGAGCGCCAGGCGCTTGTCCGCGGCACGGCACTCGACGGCCAGCGCGCCCTGGGCGGGCGCGGGCATGAGCACGTCGACGTCGAGCGACTCGGCGGCGCGGTCGAGGCGGCCGGTGCGGTCCAGGCCGGCGCGGGCCAGCACGACGGCGTCGAGGTCGTCCTCGACGCGGCCCATGCGGGTCTCGATGTTGCCGCGCAGCGGGCGGATGTCCAGGTCGGGGCGCACGGAACGCAGCTGGGACACGCGGCGCGGGGCGGAGGTGCCCACCTTGGCGCCCTCCGGCAGGTCGGTCAGCCGCACGTTGCCGCGGGAGACCAGAACCTCGCGCGGGTCGACGCGCGGGGGCACCGCGGCGATGATCAGGTCCTCCTCCGGCGCGGTGGGCAGGTCCTTGAAGGAGTGCACGGCGATGTCGCACACGTCTTCGCGCAGCGCGTGGCGCAGGGCCTGGGTGAACACGCCGATGCCGATCTTCTCCACCGGGTCGTGCCGGTTGGCGTCGCCCTCGGTCTTGATGATCACCAGCTCGGCCTCGTGTCCCATCCGGATCAGCGCATCGCGCACGTGGCCGGCCTGGGTGGTGGCCAGCTCCGAGCCGCGGGTGCCGATGCGGATCACGGGCCGGTCGTCGCCGGCCACGCTGGCGGTCTGGTCGGTGCTGCGGTTGTCGGTGTCGGTGTCAGCCACGGTTTCCTCCGGTTCCGGGTCGCATGATGCCCTCGATGTCCGCGGTGCCGCCCATGCGGCCCATGCGGTTGCCCACCATGAGGTCGGTGGGGATGTCCGTGTCCGCGTACAGCGCCTGCGGCGTGGACAGCGGAAGGTCGAACAGGCGCTGCAGGGCCTGCGCGTAGGACGTGCCGCCCGGTTCGCCGGACAGCTTCTTCACCTGGATCGTGGGCACGTGCAGGAGCTTGTCGACGACCCGGCGCACGGTCCGTCCGACCTCCTGCCGTTCGCGCTCGGTGAGCCCCGGGGTCTTGGCCTCCAGCCGCAGCAGTTCCGCGGAGACGACCTCGGCGGCCTTCTCGCGCAGCGCCTTCACGGTCGGCGCGACCTCGAGGGCGCGCTGCGCCTGCAGGTAGCCGCCGAGTTCCTCGTCGACGATGGCGCGGGCGGCGGTCTCGTCGTCGCGGCCCAGCTCGCGGGTGGAGGTCATCTGCAGATGCTCGATGTCGAACAGCGCGATGCCCTGCATTTCGCCGACGCCCTCTTCGACGTCGCGCGGCATGGACAGGTCGGCGATGGCCAGCGGGCCGGCGTCGCGGACGTCGTCGGCGCGCACGACCGGGCTCATGGCGCCGGTGGCGGTGACCAGGATGTCGACGTCGGCGAGAACCTCGCGGTAGTCGTCGAGCGAGATGCCCCGGGCGGGGATCCCCGCTTCGATGGCGTGGTCGGCCAGCACCTCGGCGCGGTCGAGGGTGCGGTTGGCGACGGTGATGTGGGAGACGCCCGCGCGCCCGAGATGCGTGGCGGCCAGGGAGCTCATGGCCCCCGCGCCGAGGATCAGCGCGTTGCGGCCGGCCAGGCCGTCGGAATCGCCGGGCCGGTAGTCGGGGTTGATCGCGCGGATCGCCTCGTCCACGGCGACGGACACCATGGAGGCGCCGGCTTCGTCGATGCCGGTCTCCGAGTGGACGCGCTTGCCGGTGTGCAGCGAACGCTGCGCGAGATCGTGGAGGGTGCGGCCGACGGCGCCGTGCTCGTCGGCGTCCTGGTACGCGGCGCGGATCTGGCCGATGATCTGCTGCTCGCCGAGCACCATCGAGTCCAGGCCGGAGGCGACCGAGAGCATGTGCTCGGCGGCGCCTTCCGCGTAGCGGACGTAGAGGTGCGGCGTCAGTTCATCGACGTCGAGGCCGGAGCGGTCGACGATTTCGCGGACCACGGCGGACAGCCCGGCGTGGAAGCCGCGGGCGGCGACGTAGTACTCGACGCGGTTGCAGGTGGAGACCAGCATCGCCTCGGACACCGCATCCTCTGCGAGGAGGCGGGCGAGGGTCTTGGGCTGATCGGCGTCGGCCACGGACACCCGCTCCAGCATGGACACCGGCGCGGACCTGTGCGACATCCCGACGAGCAGCACACTCACGGCATAACCACCGCTATCCGTTCCTCCTCCATCCGGCGTGGCACTTCGGCGGCCGGATCTCGATTTCCGCGCGTTCCACGCGGTCGGACACCGGCGCGGCGCGGATCTTGATCGGGGTGAAAACGGCGTGAACCGGGGCGACGGCGCCAAGCGCCGACCCCGGTGCGGAAGCCATCTCCACCGTGTCCTAGGCTCATGACAGGCGTTGTGCGCCCGCCCCCTGCCGTGGGATCATCTTCAACAACGGTAGACGGTGGCGGGGATATTCCACAAACGCGCCCATCCCCCATGTCGCCCCGGTGGCGGCGCCGCGCGGCGCGCGTTCACCGCAGATCCGGGGGGATCCGGGGCAGTCCGGGGCGGTCCGGGAACGAATGCCCCCTCCCCCATCCCGGAATTTCAGCTCAGTGCGTCGACGAGGTCCTCGTCGTCGATTTCCCAGCAGGCGATTTCCTCGCCGTCGACGAGCACGACCGGCACCCGGTCCCCGAACTCCACCGCATCCGCGCCGTCGCCCGCGTCGACGTCGACGACCTCGACGTCCGCGCCGAACCGTTCCGCGATGGGCCGGATCTGCGCCTCGACGCGGGCGCAGGAGCCGCAGGTCGCGCGTGTCATGAGCGTGACGACGGACATGCCGGCACCCCTTTCGTCGTTCTCTTTTTCTCGTTCCGCCGCCGTGGGCGGGCGGACCAGGGCCGTTTCCCGCGACATGGTCGACCGACGGCGGGCGGGCCGGGGGAAGCATACGATGAACGCACCGGCGCCTTCATCGAGGGGCCACCGGACAATCGGGCCACCGAACCATCGGACGATGAAATCACGGCCCCGGCTCGACCGTCCGGCGCAATTCCCCGAAGCTTAGGACACCGCAGTGCTCACTCCAGGATCCGATCGACCGCCGCTGCTCCCCGGCGACATCCTGTCGGAGCTGCTGCCCTCGCAGGGCACGGTGCGCAACTTCCTGGAGACGGTCGCGCTGCACCCTCTGGACCAGGAGTCGCAGCGCGCCGCCGGCGAAGCGGCGGCCCTCGCGGCGATGAGCGAGGTCTACGGCATCGAATCGGACGAGCTCCTGGTCGGATTCCGCTCGGTCCACGGCGCGGTCGACGCGGCCGGGGGCGCGGAAAAGCTGTCCGAGCCGTCGCCGGACATCCCGCAGGACGTCGGCGCGGCGGCCTTCTTCGACGTCGACAACACGCTGGTCCAGGGCGCGTCGATTTTCCTGTTCGGGGCGGGCCTGGCCCGGCGCGGATTCTTCGACTACCGCGAGCTGGCCGGGATGCTGTGGAAGCAGATCAAGTTCCGCGTCTCCGGTTCGGAGGACCCCGACGACATCGCCGGGGCCCGCGAGCAGGCGCTGGCGTTCATCAAGGGCCACCACGTCGACGACACCCGGGCGATGGCGGAGGAGATCTTCGACGAGATCATCGGCGACCGCGTCTACTCCGGCACCCGCGAGCTGGCGGACCTGCACCTGCAGTCAGGGCAGGAGGTGTGGCTGGTCACCGCCGCCCCGGTGCAGTTGGCGCAGATCATCGCGCGGCGCCTGGGGCTCACCGGCGCGCTGGGCACGGTCGCCGAAGTGGAGGACGGCGTGTTCACGGGCCGTCTCGTCGGCGACATCCTCCACGGGCCGGGCAAAAAGCACGCGGTCGCCGCGCTGGCGGCGTCGTCGGGGCTCGACCTGTCCCGGTGCGCGGCGTACTCCGACTCCGCCAACGACGTTCCCATGCTGTCGATGGTGGGCACCGCCGTGGCCATCAACCCCGACCGCCGGTTGCGCCGCGTGGCGCAGGAACGCGGGTGGTCCATCCGCGACTACCGCCGGTTGCGCCGGACCATGTTCATCGCCGCCCGCTGGGGCGTCATGGCGATCGCGGCGGGCGGATCCGCGGCCGGCGGATACCTCGCGTGGACGCAACTGCGCGCTCGACGGGCCCGCGGGCCTCGCGCGTAACCGGCGGACGGCGCCGCGCTCAGTAGAACGCGCTCTTGCGCTCCCGCAGATTGCGCAGCAGCGCGGCCTGGATGCGCCCCTTGATCTCGTCGGACAGCCCCAGGATGGACACGGGATCGTCGTCAAGCCGAAGCGGCGGGGACGCGCCCTCCCCCGCCCCGGGAGCCTCCGGAGGATCCTCCATGAACCCGGCCCGGTACGTTTCGGCCCACTCGCGCGGCTCGACGGGATCGAGGACGTCGATGCGCCACTTCGACGGCAACGGCACCGCGCCGGCCGCGCCCAGCCACGGGAAGAACGGCGTCGTGGGAATGTACGGGATGCCCAGCCCGCGGGCGATCGACAGCACCACGTCGCGCACCAGCTCGAGCAGCGCCGCCCGCTCGGCGGCGCCCTCCGCCCCCAACGCCCAGCCGGGCAAGTTCTTCAACGGCGTCGACGCGCCCTCCGCCAGCACGTCGGCCACGCCCCACACCAGCGACTCCAGCGCCTCGTCCACCGGGGCGGCGCCCTCCGCCCGGCCGATGTTCGACGCCTTCATGCCCTCCGCCCCCAACAGCGCCGACCCTCGCAGCACCGAGCCCAGCTGCGGGTAGATCTCCTCCGCGCCGGTGATGGCCACCGGCACGATCGGCGCACCATGGCGCAGCGCGGTCGCCGCGAAACCGCCGCGGCCGAAGGCCTGCAGCTGATACCGCTCGGTGTACGGCTTGCCCAGGCCGCGGTAGCCCTCCGGAAACACGCCGACCATCTCGCCGGCCTCCAGCAGGTTCCCCGCCGCATCCCGGCTGGCCCGTACCGCGCCGACCTTCGACGCCAGCTCCGACACCACCGGCAGCGAAAACGCGACATCGCCCGCGAGCAACCGCAGCAGCCGACCCGAACCCCGGTGCAGCGACAGCTGCGTCATGATCGCGTCAACCGGCAGGTTGCCGGAATGGTTGGCGACGATCATCACGGGGCCATCGGCGGGGATGCGGTCCCCGCCGTGCAATTCCACGCGAAACCAATGGTCGTGCAGCGGGGCGAGGGCGGGGAACCACGTGTCCTCGACGAACTCGAGGTCGGGTTCCGGGTACATGCCCATGACGATACCGGTCGGCATCGGCGTTCACCCGCGCATCGGGCATGCATCCGCCGTGCAATCGCCATGCCTCCGACATGCGCTGGGCCGCTTCCCCGGAAACGGCGAAACGCCCGCCCCACGTGACGTGGGACGGGCGCCGTGGGCCCTCGAAGCGGGAAAACCCGCTCCGTGACCTACTTGCCGAGCTTCCGGCGCTGCACTCGGGTGCGTCGGAGCATCTTGCGGTGCTTCTTCTTCGACATGCGCTTGCGGCGCTTCTTGATGACGGAACCCATCGGCTCGACCTCGCTATTCGTTGACTGCTGTGCTGGTTATCGCGACCGACGCGGTGCCCCGGGCGCCATCTCCGCCGGAGGGCGGAGGGCGAATCATGGGGCGCGTCGGGCGCCAATCGGGTCAATCATAGCGGGGAGCCGGGTGCCGGGGTCAAACGCCCCTCACCCGCCACCGTGCGCGCAACGCGGCGAACGACCCGAGGGGGACTTACCCGGCGTCGTAGAAGGACGAGTCCAGGTACGTCTTGACCGCGCTCTCGTGGACGCGGAAGGAACGGCCGACACGCACCGCCGGCAGCTCGCCGGCATGGACCAGGCGGTACACGGTCATCTTCGACACCCGCATGATCTCGGCGACCTCGGCCACCGTCAGAAACGTCCCGTTCTCGGCATTCGTCATTATCGTTTTCCCTTCAACGCACTCCGCGCGCTGCAGGCTTCCCCTCCTGCAGAGACTGTGAACACGCGGTCGCTTCCTAAACCCTACCGTTATCGATGGTGCCAATGCGATACAAGGGCGCGAATGGGGCAACCGTTGCTTCTGGTGCTGGTGCGCCCCGAGGGCATCGTGCGGCCCGTTCCGCGCCGTCATCTGCGAAAACCCTCCCGGGAGGCCGGGAGGGTCGAATTCGGGCGCATTCGCCCGGGGTGGTCGGCCGGGGGCGGCGCGCGCGGAACCGTTGCCGCAGATCTCCTACCCGCCTTGGCTTTACGACGGGCGGGCGTGGGTCACTTGCCCGCCGGGCGCCCCATCGACGCGGACTTGTCGTGGCAGGCGCGCATCGCGCGGATGACGGCCCGGCGCAGCCCCTCCTCCTCGAAGGTGCTCGTCGCCGC
>NZ_DURI01000047.1 GCF_012837295.1 Corynebacterium sp.
CCGCCGCCGAACCGACCACCACCGCCGAGTCGACCGTCAGGGCGACCGCCGCCGCCCGCGCCGTCGCCTGTTCCCACGGTGGAAGCGCTGCGTACCGTTCGATGGTCATGGCCACCTCCGCGGTCAGGAACACGAATCGATTCGCATCGTTCCACACATTCTCCGCATGCTTCCTGCGCACTTCGATCAGCCCAAAGTGATCGGTCCAATTCCTCATGGGCGCAGCGTCGCCCGGACTCCCCGTTTGCGCCACCCGCTTGCTTCACGACGACCACCCGATTGTGGAAAACCCACCACCTGTTGATGGTCCCGACACGTGCCACCCCGGGGTCGCCGACGCGTGGGGCCCCTTTTCCCGAAAGGAGGCCCACCTCCTCCACCTCGGGCGTTCGCAGACGCCCCACACGTGCTCCACACCCCGAAAGGAGGCCCCACACGTGCTCCGCACCCCGACAGGAGACCGACCTCCTCCACGTGGCCGTCCCAAAACCCGAAAACAGCACCCTCATACAACCCCCAAAAGCCAAACCCCGAAATCAAAACCCCGAAAGGAGCCGATGAGTGGCGTTCAAACCCCGAAATCGAGGGTGATCTCGGGTTATTCCTTTCGGGGTTTGCAAAAGAGGAGGTCGGAGGAGCCTTGAACGCGAAATTCGACGTGGAAAGTCGGGAGGGCCCGGATGAGCGAGAGAGCTCGGGAGGGGCTCGGAGGAACTCGACGAACACCACCCCTGGGCATGCGAAAGCCCGGCCCCACCACGGGGACCGGGCTGCACGCCGGCGCACTCGGCACCGGCTCGGTATCGGCGCAGTTCAGCTCACGCACCACCGGCGCGCTCACGGCCGCACTCGGCCGAAACCGCTACTTCTTCAGCTTGCGGTACTCGAAGACCTGGTCGATGATGCCGTACTCCTTGGCCTGCTCGGCCGTGAGGATCTTGTCGCGATCGGTGTCCAGGCGCACCTGCTCGGCGGTCTGGCCGGTGTGCTGCGCCAGGGTCTCCTCCATCAGCTTGCGCATGCGCTCGATCTCGGCGGCCTGGATCTCCAGGTCGGACACCTGGCCCTGCACGCCCTGGGTGGCGGGCTGGTGGATCAGAACGCGCGCGTTCGGCAGCGCCGCCCGCTTGCCCGGCGCACCGGCGGCCAGCAGCACCGCGGCGGCAGACGCGGCCTGCCCCAGGCAGACGGTGTTCACGTCGGGGCGGACGTACTGCATGGTGTCGTAGATCGCCATCAGGGAGGTGAACGAACCACCCGGCGAGTTGATGTACATGGTGATGTCGCGGTCCGGGTCCAGACCCTCGAGCACCAGCAGCTGCGCCATGATGTCGTTGGCGGCGGTGTCGTCCACCTGCGATCCGAGGAAGATGATGCGCTCCTCGAACAGCTTGTTGTACGGGTTGGATTCCTTGGCGCCGAAGCTGGAGTGCTCGACGAAGGACGGCAGCACGTAGCGCGACTGCGGCATCTGCATGTTGTTGCTCATCTCCATGTTCATTTCGTGCTTCTGGCTCAGGTTCTCGGCCCGCCCGGCGAATCCGGCGTCGCCGGCGATGTCGCGGTTCATCTCGCGTTCCTCGCTTTCCGACGCCGGCCTACTGGCCGGAATCCTGCTCGTCGGCGACGTCGGCGGCATTCTCGGCGTTGCGCTCGGCGTCGTCGCTGGCGGTGTTGCCGGTGCCGTTCTTGGCGTCGTTGGCGTCCTTCAGGGACGTCACCACGTGGTCGACGAAGCCGTACTCCAACGCCTCGGCCGCGGTGAACCAGCGGTCGCGGTCGGAGTCCTCGACGATGCGCTCCAGCGGCTGGCCGGTGTGCTCGGCGATCAGGCGCGCCATTTCCTTCTTCGTCTGCGCAAACTGCTCGGCCTGGATGGTGATGTCGGAGGCGGTGCCGCCGATGCCGGCGGACGGCTGGTGCATCATGATCCGCGCGTGCGGCAGGGCGTAACGCTTGCCGGGCGTGCCGGCGGACAGCAGGAACTGGCCCATCGAGGCCGCCAGGCCCATGCCGTAGGTCGCCACGTCGCAGGGCACGAACTTCATGGTGTCGTAGATGGCCATGCCGGCGGTGACGGAGCCGCCCGGGGAGTTGATGTACAGCGCGATGTCGCGCGTCGGGTCCTCGGCCGACAGCAGCAGCATCTGGGCGCACAGCTTATTGGCGATCTGGTCGTCGACCTGGTCGCCGAGGAAAAGGATGCGCTCCTTCAGCAGCTTGTCGAACACGGAGTCGGCCGGGGCGTGGTTCTGGTCGCTCATCGAAAAAGGGTTTCCCTTCCATTTCGCCTTCGCCGCCGTTTCACGGGCGGCCCGCCTCGGGGGCGGAATCTCTCATGCGGGATCTCTCACCGAGGGTAACGAAAGGGACCGCCCCTTTGTTTCGGGACGGCCCCATGTTCGCTGACAGCGTCGGGGCCGGGGATCGGCGTCGTCAAGCACGCTTTGCTTTGCGACGATCCCCGTCCGGCGCCGGCTTACTTCTCGGCGTCGTTCTCGTCGGCCTTCGCCTCGGTCTCGGCGGACTCGGGGGCCTCGGCCTCGCCGAAGAACTCCGCGACGTCGACGTCGTTGCCGTCGGTGTCCTTGACGGACGCCTTCAGGATCGACACGGCCAGGGCCTTGCCGCGGCGGACATCGGCGAAGAGGTTGCCCAGCTGGCCGGACTGCTGGATCTGCTGGATGAACTGGTTCGGATCCATGCCGTAGGACTGGGCCGTGAACAGGATGTGGTCGGTGAGCTCCTGCTGGGAGACCTCCGGCTGCTCGGCCTCGGCCAGCTCGTCGAGGAAGAGCTGGGTGCGCACGGCCTCTTCGGCGGAGGTGCGGGAGTCGGCGTCGAACTGCTCGCGGGTGGTGCCCTGCGCCTCGAGCATGGTGTTCAGGACGGCCTCGTCGCCGCCGAACTGGCCGAGCAGCTGCTGCAGCTGGCCGTCGACCTGCTCCTTGACGACGCCCTCCGGCAGCGGCACCTCGGTCTTCTCGAGGGCGGCGGCGAGCACCTTGTCGCGGATCTGCTGGGCCTGCTCGCCCTTCTTGGTGGTCTCGACCTGCTTGGCCAGGTCCTCGCGCAGCTCGTCGATGGTGTCGAACTCGGAGGCCATCTGGGCGAACTCGTCGTCGGCCTCGGGCAGCTCGCGGACCTTGACGGACTGGACGGTCACGGTGACCTGGGCGTCCTCGCCCTCGTGCTCGCCGGCGACCAGCTTGGTGCCGAACTCCTTGGACTCGCCCTGGGCCAGGCCGGTGACGGCCTCGTCCAGGCCGTCGATCAGGTCGCCGGAGCCGACCTGGTAGGACAGGCCCTCGGTGGAGGCCTCCTCCAGCTCCTCGCCATCGACGGTGGCCGACAGGTCGATGGAGATGAAGTCGCCGTCCTCGACGGCGCGCTCGACGCCGGTGAGGGTGCCGAAGCGGGCGAGGAGGTTGTCGAGCTCGGCCTGCACGGCCTCGTCGTCGGCCTTGAGGGCGTCGACCTCGACGGAGATGTCGGAGAAGTCCGGCAGCTCGATCTCGGGGCGGACGTCGACCTCGGCGGTGAACTCGACGACGTCGCCGTCCTCCAGCTTGGTCACGTCGACCTCGGGCTGGCCGATGACCTTCAGGTCGTGCTCCTCGACGGCCTGGCCGTAGCGGGACGGGACCATCTCGTTGAGGACCTGCTCCAGGATCGGGCCGCGGCCGACGCGCGCCTCGATCAGCTTCGCCGGGGCCTTGCCCTTGCGGAAGCCCGGGATCTGGACCTGCTGCGACAGGGCCTCGTGGGCCTTGTCGAACTCGGGCTTGAGCTCGTCGAAGGGGACCTCGACGGTGATCTTGACGCGGGTGGCGCTCTGCTGCTCGACGGAGGACTTCACTGGTTGCACACTCCTGTTAGTAGATGTGAGTTGATGATTTCACAGACCACGGGAGTGCCCGTGATGCTGGTCGGGGTAGCGGGATTTGAACCCACGGCCCCTCGCTCCCAAAGCGAGTGCGCTACCAAGCTGCGCCATACCCCGTTGTGAATACGTCGTGCAGTCTACGTGGCTCCCATTCGGGGGGCGATCACCGCCCCGGTTTAAGGCGGTGGCGCGGCGATTATGGCGGCGGGCGCGGGGTGCGCTATAGTTTTCCCCACGTTCACGAGGGACCGGTTCTGCTTTACGACGAGCCAGTCACCACCTCTGAGCTGCGGGGATGTCGTATAGTGGCTAATACCTCAGCCTTCCAAGCTGAAGACGCGGGTTCGATTCCCGTCATCCCCTCCACTTTCCCTCGACCAATTCGATTGTCGATGCGCTGACCGCCGGTTCCCTTTGGGGCCGGCGGTTTCCGCGTTCCGGGGCAGCTGCCGGGCGACTGCGGGGAAACGTGGTACAGCGGCGGGACGACTGCGGGGAGGGCGGAGTCGTGAGGCGGGGACACGTCACGGTTGCGTTGAGGCGCGGTCACAAGTCGATGGCACTGACGTTCCGGGGCTTTTGCTGCCGTAATGCGTCGCTATCGTGGTTTGCATGGATCCCCGCATCATCGACAAGGACACCGGCGTAGAGCTGTGGACGGCGGCGGAATGCGCCGAGTTCACGGGCACCGCACGCGGCACGTTCACCAGCTATGCGGGCCGCGGCAAGGCGCCGGTGCCCGCCACGAAGCTCCACGGGCTGACCCTGTGGAACTCCGATGACGTCCGGGAATGGCAGAAGGGCCGCGACGAACGCAAGAAGTGAGCCAGGGGGCTCATTCCCCGCCGATCGCCACCGCGCGATCGCTTGCCCGGCATCGCCCCCGAGAGAGTCGGCATCGTGGCCGATCACCGGGCTCACGCCACCGAACGCACCCGGTAGACCAGCACGGCGCCGATCGCGGTGAGCACGCCGGCGAACACGTAGAGGCCCGGGTACCCGCCGAGCTGCGCCAGCGCGAACGCGGCGAGCACGGGCGCGGCCATGTTCGGTCCGGCGACGGCGAGGTTCATGACGCCGACGTCGCGGCCGCGCTCCTCCGCCTTGGGCAGCACCTGATTGATCAGCGCCTGATCCACGGCCATGAACACGCCCCACGACAGACCCAACAGCACGGCCGCCCCGATGACCATGGTGAACGACGTCGCCACGGCCATGATCGCGCACGCACCGGCGACGCCCAACGATGACGCCGCCACGAAGATCCGCCGCTTGCCCATCTTGTCGGACAGTTTTCCGGACAGGATCGCCGTGAGGATCACGCAGCCGGCGTAGGCGCCGGTGAGCACCAGCACCCCGGCATCAGGGTCGGAATGCCCGATGTGGTCCCGCAGGTAATAGAAGAGGTAGAACAGCGCGACCGAATTGCCGGTGGTGACCAGGAAGCGGGCGACGAACACCCACGCGAAGTCGCGGTACGGCCCACCGGGCGCGTCGGCGACGGCGGGGACGACGGCGGTCTCGCCCGCATCATCGTCGTAAGGCACCGGCGACAGCGGGCCCCGCGACCGCACGCGGGACACGTCGCGGAACCCCGGCAGGAACTGGCCGATGAAGATGAGCAGCAGAGCCGCGGTGACCATGTAGGCCAGGCCGACGTCGAACAGCGTGGCCACCACAGTGCCCAGTACGACGCCGAGCGTGTACGTCAACCCCAGGACGCCGGAAACCATCCCGTACTGGCGGTCCGGCACGGTGTCCGGCGCCACCGCCTGCGCCGCATTGATGGACGCGGCGATGGCCAGCTGAAACACCGCCCAGCCGATGGTCAGCGCCGTGAAGCCCGGGGCCGCGCCGAGGAACACCAGCGACCCCGCCGCCGCGAGCCCGCCGAAGAGGATCCACGGTGCCCGGCGGCCCCAACGGGAGTTGGTCCGGTCCGACAGCCAGCCGGCCAGCGGGTGACCGATGATGGAGAAGAATCCGCCGATCGCCATCAGCAGCGCGAGCTTCTGCTCCTTGTCCCCCGGATGCCAGACCAGGATCTGCTGGGCGAGCAGCAGCTGCGTCGGCGCGGCCCACGAGATGTTCTGCCCCAGGTACAGCAGCCCATAGCGGAGGACCCACCCGTTGGTCACCGGCGTGCGCTGCGCCGGGTCGGCGGTGAAGCGTCCGACGTCGGCGATGGCCCTTTCGGCCGCGCTCATCGGGTGGCCCCCTGCGCGCCGGAGCGGACGTTCGGGTCGGTGCGCTCGTCGGCCACCGGATAGCGCCGGCCCGCCGCGTAGCGTTCGTGCATGTCCGGGGTGATCCGGCCGGCGGCGACCAGTTCGGCCAGCAGGCGGCCCGACGGCTTGAGCGTTCGCTCCTGCGTCTCGTAGTCGAGATGGACGATGCCGAACCTCGGCTCTTCGCCGTCCGCCCATTCCCAGTTGTCCACGAAGCACCAGTGGTACCAGCGCTCGACGGGCACGTCCGACTCCGCGATCGCCCGGAGGTGCTCGAGGATGAACCGCGGCCGGAAGGACTCCAGCTCGCCGGTGGCCGGGTCGCCGAGATCGCACGTGCCGTTTTCGGTGATCCACACCGGACCCCCGAACCTCTCGTGCAAGTCCCGGGCGCACTCGACGAGGCCGTCGGGGTAGATCTCCCACCCGAGGTCGTTGACGGGGACGCCGGCGAACGTGCCGTCGTCGAGCTTGTCCACGGCCGTGCGCGAGTAATAGTTGAGGCCCAGGAAGTCGTGGTGGCGCCCCGATGGCAGGGATCGGCCCATCTTCGCGCCGCCCAACAAAGGATGGAACTTCCCGGCCAAGTGGGCGTCGGCGACGATGTCCTGGAACAGATGCCGGTTCAGCCGGGCAAGGCCGCGGTGGACGGGGTTGCGCGGATTGCGCGGGGCGAAGGCGCGTGCGTGGTGGGCGATCCCGACCTGCGCCCGGTCGCCCTGGATTTCGTGGATCAGCTCGTACCCGCGGATGTGGGAGACGGCCGTGTTGCGCAGCACCGCCATGGTGTCGCGCCATGACCTGTTGCCCGGTGGCCCCGAGCGGAACAGATGAGCCTGGGTCGCGTAGACGTTGGGCTCGTTGACCGTCACCCATTCGTCGACGAGGTCGTCCAGGGCCCGCACCGTCGTCGCGGCGAAACGGAAGAACGCGTCCGCCGACCCGTCGGCGGTGAACCCACCGCGCAATGCGAACCACCGGGGATTGACGAAGTGATGCAGCGTCACCAACGGACGGATCCCCTTGTCCCGCAGGTCGGCGATCTCCTCCCGGTAGCGATCGAGCACCGCGTGGTCGAACTCCCCCGGCCGAGGTTCGATGCGCGCCCACTCGACCCCGATGCGGGCGATGGGCAGCTTCAGCGACGCCATCAGGTCATTGTCCTCGCGCCAGCGGTTCCAATGATCGGTGGCGCGAAGCGGGGTCGACCCGTCCGCGATGTTGCCGGGCACCCGGGACCAATCCAGCCAATCGTTGTTCTCGTCGCCGCCCTCGATCTGCCCCGCCGCCGAGGCCGTGCCGATGAGCAGCCCCCGCAGGTCGACGTCGCCGACCAAGGGTTCCGCGACCGGCGACGTGCGCGGTGCTGGTTCGAGCGTGCGATTTCCGGCTGGCCCCGTGGTTGACATGCCGTCACACTATGTGTGCCAGTTCACTTTTTTCATCAATTTGCCCCTGAACGTGATCGCGCCGAGACGTTACGGAAGCCCGGTCCATGAAACGGGCGGCTCGACGGGTCCGGCGGCGTCGTCGTAAAGCATGATCGGCGGGAAAAACCCGGCAGCCCTGGAACGAATCCGGCCGTTCGCCCGTTGCACCATATGTAACCGGAGCGCGTGTCACCGGAACACGTGGAACCGGAGCACGAACGCCCGACCCCCTCACCGATAGGACAGTGACCCCAGACGATGGAAGCCTTCCTCCTCATCGCCGTCGTGATCATCGGCGGCGTCCTGCTGATCCAGATGACGCAGAAGCGCCAGAACAAGGCCATCGAGCAGCGCGCGCACGACGACGTCGCCGACGCCGTGGCCGATGCCCGGCGCTGGATCGAGAGGCTCGGCTCGCAGGTGCTGTCCATCGCGGGGTCCGACACCGCGTCCACGCAGGCCATGGCCGACGCGTCGGAGCGGTACAACGCGGCGTCGTCGCAGATCTCCACGGCCAACACCGTGAAGCAGGCGCAGCTGGCGCGCGAGTCCGCGCTCGAGGGCCTGCACTACGTCAACGCCGCCCGCGAGATCATGGGCATGCCCGCCGGTCCCGCACTGCCGCCGCTGGAGGGCCAGCGCTCCGCCGGTTCCGTCACCGAGCAGCGCACCATCGAGCACGAGGGACGCCAGATCTCCGCGTCGCCGGTGGCCACCGACGAGACCCCGAACTACTACCCGGGCGGCAAGGTCGCCGGGCGCCCCGTGCCCGCCGGCTGGTACTCCGAGCCGTGGTGGCAGTCCGCGCTGCGCACCGGCATGTGGACCATGGGTTCGGTGCTGCTGTTCTCCATGATGTTCAACGGCATGGCGGGCGTGGCCTACGCCGCCTCCGACTTCGAGAGCGGTGCCGGCGACGGATCCGAGGGTGCCGGCGACGCCGGTGACGCGGGAGATGCGGGAGATGGTGGCGATGCCGGTGACGCCGGTGACGCGGGCGGCGACATGGGCGATGCCGGCGGCGACGCGGGCGACGGCGGCGGCTTCTTCGACGGTGGCCTGTTCGGCGGAGACGGCGGCGGCGATGGCGGCGGTTTCTTCGACGGCGGCGGATTCGACTTCGACTTCTAGCCCGGGCGTCGCCTCGCTTCGAGGCCGGCGCCCCCAGCGCCCAACTTCCCCCGGCGCCGGCGCTCCCCCTCCCCTTCCACTAACCCGCGGTCCGCATGGTCCGCGGGTTTCGTGCATTTGCGGTTACGCCCCTGCGCCTCGAAATCCATCGCCGCAGGTCACGAGCTTCACCAATGCAGCCCCGGCACCACATGTGCACGAGATTCCGCGGCCATCGCCATCCCTCGTGCCCAGGAGATGCCAACGTCGCGTCGACAACCGCGTTTCCGCAGGTGGCCGAAATCGATGGCATCCTCTCGGCACGAAAGCGCGGAACTCGAGGCGGCCGGACCGTCGCGCAGCCAGAAGCACCACGCTGCCGGCACGTAAACGCGGAACTTGAGGCGGCCGGGCCGTCGTCAAGCGAAAAGCGGCACCCCACGCGAAGTGGGATGCCGCTGATCTGCCGCCGACGTGCGGCGCGGGAACTACTCCTGCTCGGGCAGGGCGGGGGCGATGCCGGTCTTCTCGTACTCGGCGAGGATGTCGATGCGGCGCTGGTGGCGCTCTTCCTCGCTCCACGGCTGGGCGACGAAGGCGTCGACGATGGCCAGCGCCTCCTCTTCGGAGTGCATGCGGCCGCCGAGGCCGATGAGCTGGGCGTTGTTGTGCTCGCGCGCGAGCTTGGCGGTCTCCACGGACCAGGCCAGGGCGCAGCGGGCGCCCTTGACCTTGTTGGCGGCGATCTGCTCGCCGTTGCCGGAGCCGCCGAGCACGATGCCCAGGGAGCCCGGGTCGTTGACGGTGCGGGAGGCGGCCTCGATGCAGAAGGCCGGGTAGTCGTCGGCGGCGTCGTACACGTGGGCGCCGCAATCGACGACCTCGTGGCCCGCCTTTTCCAGGTGGTCCTTGATCAGGTTCTTCATCTCGAAGCCGGCGTGGTCCGCGCCAAGGTAAATACGCATGGGACAAGCATAACCAGGCCGGCG
>NZ_DURI01000354.1 GCF_012837295.1 Corynebacterium sp.
ATCCTGGCCGCGGCGGTCGCGGCGGTGGCGCTGGTCCCGGTCGCGTGGGCGACGGGCGACGACGCCCGCACGTCGGTCCTGGCCAGCCGCGGCTCGACGTACGTGTCCGGCCCCGATCGGCGGGCGATGGAGTGGCTCGCGGAGCAGCCCGACTCCCGGGAGGGCAATGTCCTGGTCAACCCGTCGGAGGGCTCCGGCTGGATGTACGCGCTGCATGGCCTGCCGTCGTTGTTCATGCACTTCCATTGGCCCGACGCGGATTCGGACTTGAGCGCGAAGGCGTTGAACGACGTCGATCTGGCCGGCTCCGGCGTGCCGGGCGATCCCCGCGCCGTCAACGAGGTGGACGTGGCCCTGCGGAAGCTGGGGGTGCGGTACCTCTACGTGTCTCCCCCGTCGGCGAGCGGCGCGGGCGGGGCCGCCCTGGCGTCGAAGTCATGGGCGTTCTCGTCACCGGGGCTGACCCAGGTGTACCGGGACGGCCCCGTCGCGATCTTCGCCGTCGACGCGATGCACCCGCGGGGCCAGGTGGAGCGGATCCTCGCCGATTCGCCGCACCCGCCGCCGCGCCCCGATCCCGCGCGCACGCCGCACCGGCAGCCGATCATCGCGGCTCCCACCGACCAGTCGCGGCCGTTGGCGGGCGCGGTCATCGGCGTGCGGTCGGGTTCCGGCGACGTCACCGGCGATCTCGGCGAGGATTTCCGGCTCGCCGGGGATCCGTCGTCGGACGGGAAGTCCACGAAGGTCGGCCGCGAGACGTCGGCGAAGCTCGCCGATGCCGTGGCCGCCGAACTGCGCCGCCGAGGCGCGACGCCGGTGCTTCTCGACGAGGCCGGCGCGGGAACCGGCGCCGGGTTTGACGCGGTGGTCAACGTGGGCGTCGACGCCGAGGGCGTCGGCCACTCCGGCGTCCGGGTCACCGGCCTGTACCCCGGCACCTCGGGCTTCGAATCCCGGCGCACCGCGGATCTGGCGGGCGGCGTCCGCGACTCGCTGGTGTTCCACCGCTTCTCGGCCGACAGCCGTTACGACGAGGACGGCCGCCGCGGGTACGTCGCCGACGGCCTGGCCCCCGCGTTCCGGGTGCCGCCGACGACGGGAGCCCCGGAGATCATCGCCTCGGCCGGCAACATCGAGAACCCGAACGAGCGCAAGGCACTGTCCACCCGCGAATGGCGCGAGCGTTTCGGGCAGGGCATCGCAGACGGCATCGCCGCGATGCTGCGCCAGCACTGATCCGCCGACTCCGATCCGCCGCCCCTCATCCGGGCCCCGCCATATGATCGGGGCGTGATTGCCCCGCACCGCCGACCCCGCGCCCGCATCGTCCCCGCCCTCATCGTGGCCTCGTGCGCGCTGCTCGCGTCGGCCTGCACCATCGACGGCGGCTCGGCGGCCTCCGGAGGCGGGGCCGAATCGGAGGCGGCGGTGGCGTCGTCAAGCAATCGTTCCGCCGCCCGACCGTCGCCGAGCGATCCGGGCCCGGCCCCCTCCCCCGCCCAGGATCCGAAGCCGAACCCGGACGGTGCGACGCTGGCGGGGGCGACGATCCACCTCGACCCGGGGCACGCTGCCGTGATGCCCGCCGACAACCCGCAGATCACCGACGGCCGCGGCGGCACGAAGCCGTGCCAGGTCACCGGCACCGCGGCGGCCGACGGTTGGCCGGAGCACACGTTCAACTGGCTCATCGCCGAGGCGATCCGCGAGCGACTCGAGGCTCGCGGCGCGACGGTGACCATGAGCCGCCCCGACGACTCCGGCACCGCCGACTGCATTGACGAACGCGCCCGGAAGGAAAACGCCTCGGCGGTCGACCTGGTGGTCAGCCTCCACGCCGACGGCGCGGGCGAGGGCAACCGGGGCTTCCACGTCATCGCCATCGCCGACCCGCTGCCCGCAAACGACGCCCCCGGGTCGCTGCAGCTGGCCGAGGCCATCCGCGACGGATTCGTCGCCGCCGGCTTCGCGCCCTCGAACTACCTGGGCGCCGACGGAATCGACCTGCGCTCCGACCTCACCGGCCTGAACCTGTCGGAAAAGCCGAAGGCGCTGGTGGAGTTCGGCAACATGACCGACTCCGCCGACATCGCCGTCCTGCGGTCCGAGGACGGCCGCGCCCGCATGGCCGACGCCGTCGTCGCCGGCATCGAGGCCGCGCTCGCCGCCCGCGGGTGAGGGCCGGTATTCGACTACTTGTACTCGACGACCACCGGCGCGTGGTCGGTCCAGCGGCGGTCGTACGCCGACGGCTTTTCCACCACCGACGTCACGGCGCGCTCGAGCATCGGCTTCGTCGCCGCCTGGTAGTCGATGCGCCATCCCGCGTCGGTGTCGAACGCCTGGCCGCGGTAGGTCCACCAGGACCACGGGCCGTCGGCGTCGGGGTGCAGGCGGCGGGTGACGTCGAACCAGTCGGGGTCGGCGTTGACCTCCGGCGGAGTCCAGGCGGAACCGTCGGTGAACGCGCCGGCCGCCAGCTCACGGGCCGACGCCTTGAGGCGGGTGTCCTGCGGGGCGTCGTCCGGGAAGGTGCCGAACACCGAGTCCATCCACGCCCGCTCCTGCGGCAGGAACCCGGACTTCGTGCGGTTGGTGCGCCAGTTCTTCAGGTCCTGCTCGCGGTGGCAGATGTTCCAGTCGCCGCCGATGACGGCGTGCGCGCCCTCGCGGCCGGCGGCGCCCAGCTCGGCGAGATGGCCGGAAAACGCGTCGAGGAACCGGTACTTCTCGTCCTGCTTCTCCGTCTTCGCCGACCCGGACGGCAGGTACAGGCTGGCCACGCGCACGTCCTCGGCGATGCCGGAATCCGCCGCCCGCAGAACGCCGGACACGTAGCGGCCCATGCGGTCGAACTCGTCGGAACCGAATCCCACCTGGACGTCGTCAAGCTCCGCCCGAGACAGGATGCCCACCCCGGCCCGGCCCTTGGCCAGCTCATTGTCGGCGCCGACCCAGTGCCAGCCGGCCTCGAGCGCCGGCGCCAGCGCCGCGCGGGCCTGGTCGTCGGTGGAGCGGACCTCCTGCAGCAGCACCACGTCGGCGGAGGTTTCCTCCAGCCAGGGCAGCATGCCCAGATTCTCTTCGTGGCGCTTCTTCACGGCGGCGCGGATGCCGTTGACGTTGAGGGTTGCGATGGTGAGCGGCATGCCCGGCAGCCTACTTCCCCGCCCGGATCCGCTTGACGACGGCCCGCGCGCCCGTCCCCGGGGCCTCGCCTAGGAAGCGGCCTGCAGGACGGTCTTGTCGCGATCGGCGCCCGAGCGCAGCGAACGGGCGCGCAGCCACGCCGCCGGGGCCCACACGAGCATCGCGGCGACGGCCATGA
>NZ_DURI01000005.1 GCF_012837295.1 Corynebacterium sp.
ACGCCGGCTCCGGGCGACCGGCGCGCACCGCCGCCGCCCGCACCAGGGCGAACGCCAGCGAATGCACCGCACGCACCATGCCGCCGGACCCCGCGCCGGACGACCGCGGCAACCGCCGGGCGACGTCATCGCGCAACCGCGACGCCGCCTCCTTCGACGGTGCGAGCACCTGCACGGAATCCGCCGGCCACCCCGCCGCGACATGCGCCGCGGCCAAGTCCGCCAGCAGCGCCGACTTCCCCGTCCCCGGCCCGCCGACGACCTGCCACACCGCACCCGGCGCCTTCAGCCCCGCCAGGCGATCGTCCCCCGGAAAGAGCGCGGCGACCGGCCCCGACCACGTCCGGTCGGCCGGCGCCTGCGGTTCGGTCAAGCGCACGGCGGGCATCTGGTTCATGGCGACATCATCGCACACCCGCCGGACCCGTTCGAACGGGCGTTCCCCGTCAAAGGCGGGCGCGCACCAGCTCCGCGGCCCGGGCCAGGCCACGCCACGCGGCGGGCCTCGACTCCGGGTGGGCCGCATGCAGGAACAGGCGATTGCAGATCGCCCGCGCCAGCAGCCCGTCCCAATCGGGCACGTGGTCGAAGCGGCCGAGCAGATCCTCGTCGGCGCCACCCCACGCCAGGGCGTCCACGGCGGCGACGGCGCGCGACCATCCCGCGGGATGCCAGCGGGGCACGAGATCGACGAACAAGGGCGCGGCGGCACCGTCGAAAAGCAACGTGCCCACCGGATCCCCGTGCACCAGCTGACCCTCGGCGCGGAGCTGGCCGCGCAGGCCGATCAACCCGCCGGCCGCGGCCAGGGCCTCCGCCGCGTCCCCGCGCGGCACGGCCTCCGGGTCGAGCAAACCCTCCAGCTGCTCGATCGGATCCTCCGCCCACGCGGCGCGGTCGCACACGTCGAAGACGTCGCCGCCGCCCCGGGCCAGGAACCTCGGGCGCTGGACGTCCGCGAGGGCCTCCTCCAGTCGGCCGCAGGCGACGATGGCCTCGTCCGCGCGCGGCTCGGGGCGACCCGGGCGATGCTGGCGCGCGCGCCACCCCGCCAGCACATGCCGGCCATCGCTGGTGCGCACGGGATGCGCCACCTCGACGCCGTCGACCGCGAGCGCCTCGAGCACCTTCGCCGACCACGCGGCGCGGGAGGAATCCGGCACCGCCGAAATCACCGTGTCGCCGTAGATCCAGCCGTCGTCCCACGCCGCGCCGGCGGGCTCGGGCGTGCCCGACACCCCGAACGCCTCGGGCACGTGGGCCGGGGGCAGGCCCGTCATCGGGAATCCCCCTCCGGCGCGAAACGGAACTCGCGGAACGACATCGCCGCCGAGTCGTAGAACAGCACGCGCCCCGACAGCGGCTCGCCGAATCCGGTGATCACCTTCACGGCCTCCGTGGCCATCAGCGTGCCGATCGTCCCCGGCACCGTGCCCAGGATCCCCGTCTGCTCGGCGGTGAGCACGGTCTCCGGCGCGGGCGGCTCCGGGTACAGGTCGCGCAGCCACGCCTTCCGGCCGCCACCGAGGTCCAGGCCGAAGACGCTGACCTGCCCGCCGAGCTGGCGAATGCTGCCCCACACCTCGACCACGCCCAGGCGCCGGCAGGCGTCGGCGATGAGGTAGCGGGTCTCGAAGTTGTCGGTGCCGTCGATCACCAGGTCGTGCCCGGCGATGATCCCGTCGATGTTCTCCGCGGTCAGGCGTTCGTCGACGGTCGCGATCTCGATGTCCGGGTTGAGCGCCGCCATCTTCTCCGCCGCGGATTCGACCTTCGGCCGCCCGATGTCCTCGACCCGGTGGATCACCTGCCGCTGCAGGTTCGTCAGGTCCACGCGGTCATCGTCGACGACCGTCAGCTTTCCGACGCCCACCGCCGCCAGGTAGAAGCCGACCGGCGACCCGAGGCCGCCCGCCCCCACCATGAGCACGCTCGCGCCGGCGAGCTTGCGCTGCCCTTCCTCACCGAACCCGGGGATGGGCAGGTGGCGCGCATAGCGTTCCGGATCGAACGCCGGCTCACCCGAGCGGGTAGGGCCAGGGGTTCGGCGTGCAGTGGGCTCCGTCATCGGGGTACACCTCGTTCGGGTTGAGCTTGTGCAATTCGGAATTGTCCAGCGACAGCGTCTGCTGCATCATGATCGGCGCCACGGCGCCGGCCTCGGAGCAGGCCTCGTGGGCGGCGAAGCCGATCGCGTGGCCGATTTCATGGTTGATCAGGTACTGGCGGTAGCCGCCGAGGTCGCCCTCGAAGGTCAGCGCACCGCGGACCCAGCGGGCCTCGTTGATGAGCACGCGCGTCGGGCCGCCGCCGTCGCGATCCGAGATGGAGCAGCTGGTCTCCAGCGGAATCTCGTAGCCGCACTGTTCGTGGGCGGTCGCGGTGGACACGAGCTGGAAGATCAGCTCCGGGTCGTCGTCGCGCGGGACATGCCGGAAGGCGAATTCGTCGTCGTGGGTCCAGCCTCGCTCGTCGGCCAGCGTCGCGTCGATCATCCCGGCGAACGCGTCCGCGCCGCCGAATCGCGCCGGATCGACGGTGTCCTCGATCTCCACGGCGTAGCGCATGGCGTCGGCGTCGTCGCCTTGGCCGCCCTGCGCACCGGCGACCAGGTCGACCGGGACGAACGTGCCGGAGGATTCCTCGGTGAAGGGCCCGCCCGGCGGCAGCTGGCCGACGTCGAGGTTCTCGGCGTACCCGCCCTCCGGCACCGGGCCCCGCGGCAGTTCGCTCGTCACCGCCGACAGCCCGGTCTCCTCGTCTCGGACATCGCGGACGACGTCGACGACGACGATGACCGTCAACACCAGAAGAACGGGGATGGCGTATGCGCGCCATCCCCATTCCCGGGCGAATCTGACGAAGAACGACTCTTTGCTCATGTGCGGGCGGCGCCGGATCGTGTCGCGGGGATCAGGCGATGAAGCCGACCTGGCGGGGCGCCGCCGGGCCGACCTGCACGTACGCGATCTTGGAGATCTGGGCGAGGTAGGTCTTGCCGGCGCCATCGACCAGCTCGAGGACGCCCTCCCCCGCGGCGATGCGGGAGGAAATGGAGGAGGCCAGCTCCGGGCCGCCCTCCGCTCCCGAGATGTTCAGCTCGCGGGGGTTGTCAACGAATCCAATGGTGATGTCCATGCGGGACATCATAACCCGCGCCCTCACGGCTAGTATCGGGGACGACCGAGCAGCATCCAGCCGAAGGAGATTCACGGTGGCAGACCTTCCCGCGCCGACGTTCGTCGAATTGGGGGTCGCGGCCGAAATCTGCGATGCCCTGGCGTCCGGGGGCATCACCCGAACCTTCGCCATCCAGGAGCTGACTCTGCCGTTGGCGCTCGACGGCACCGACATCATCGGCCAGGCCCGCACGGGCATGGGCAAGACGCTGGGCTTCGGCGTCCCCCTCATCGACCGCGTCTTCGACGACGCCCGCGTCCCGGAGCCGGACGGCACGCCGCGCGCGCTGGTCGTCGTCCCGACCCGCGAGCTGGCCGTGCAGGTCGGCGAGGATCTCGAGCCGATCGCCAAGTCGGTGGGCCTGCGCGTGACCACCATCTACGGCGGTCGCCCGTACGACGAGCAGATCGACGTCCTCGACGCCGGCGTCGACGTCGTCGTGGGCACTCCGGGCCGCCTCATCGACCTCCACCAGCGCGGGAACCTCAATCTCGGCGCGGTGCGGGTGCTGGTGCTCGACGAGGCCGACGAGATGCTGGACCTCGGCTTCCTGCCGGACATCGAGAAGATCCTGCGGGCCGTGCCGGAGGGCCGCCAGACCATGCTGTTCTCGGCGACGATGCCGGGGCCGATCCTCAATCTGGCCCGCACCTTCATGGATCGCCCGGTGCACATCCGCGCCGAGTCGGGCGAGTCCGAGGCGAGCATCCACGACACCACGCGCCAGGTGGTGTTCCAGTCGCACCAGATGGACAAGCTGCCCGTCATCGCGCGCATCCTGCAGTCGGAGGGCCGCGGCCGCACCATCATCTTCGCCCGCACGAAGCGTTCCACCGCGTCGGTGGCGGAGCAGTTGGGCGAGCGCGGTTTCCGGGCCACGGCCGTCCACGGCGACATGGGCCAACCGGCGCGCGAGAAGTCGCTGAACGCGTTCCGCTCCGGCGACGTCGACGTGCTGGTGGCCACGGACGTCGCGGCGCGCGGCATCGACATCGACGACGTCACGCACGTGATCAACCACCAGGTCCCGGAGGACGAGATGACGTACGTCCACCGCATCGGCCGCACCGGCCGCGCGGGCAACACGGGCACGGCGGTCACGTTGGTGGGCTGGGACGAGATCCAGCGCTGGAAGATGATCGACGATGCCCTCGGCCTGGGTTTCCCGGAGCCCCCGCAGTGGTTCTCCACGTCCCCGGAGCTTTACGACGCCCTGTCGATCCCCGAAGACGCCGCCGAGTCGGTCGGGCCGGCGCGCCCGGTGCTGGGTTCGCGGCCGGTGAAGGATCGCCGGGACCGGCGCGATCGCGGTGAGCGCCGGCGCCGCCGATGAGCCGGAACCGGATCGCCGCGCTGCTCATCGTCGCGGCGGTCGTCGCCGTCGTGGCGTGGACGTGGTGGCGGGCGCCCGCGCGGGGCGTGGAACACGTCGTCGCCGACGTCCCCTTCTCCGCCGGGCCCGCCCCGGAGCGGGCGCCCGAGTCGCTGACGGAGATCTGGTCGGCGCCCGCCCCCAAATCCTCGGCGCCGTTCACGGTCGACGGTCTGGCCATCGCCGCGGATGACCGCGGCGTCACCGCCCTCGACCCCGCCACGGGCGAGGCGGTGTGGTCCTATCACCGCGACGTGCCCCTGTGCGAGGCCATGGTCTCCGACGGACGGGTGGTCACCGTGTTCCGCGGCCCCGCGGGCTGCGGCGAGGTCACGGCCCTCGACGCCTCGGACGGCTCCTACGCGGGCACGCGGCGGGGGCTGTCCTCGGAGGAGGTCGAACCCGTGCGATCCAACGACCGGTCCGGCGTCCGCGATGGCCGGATGGTGGAACTGTGGCGCGACGATCTCGTGCGCACCATCGAATACGGCTTCGTCGAGGCGTCGTCGGAGCCGGGCATGCAGCCGCACCCCGGGTGCTCCGTCGTCGACGCCCTGACCCGCAGCGCCGTGCTCGCGGTCATCAACGATTGCCCCGACGGGCACCGGCTGATCATCCAGGAGGCCACCCCCGAGGAGTCCCGCGAACCGGAGATCCACGCCGACGTCGAGATCGGCGGGCCCGCGCGGCTCGTCGCCCTCGGCCAGCTGTCGGCGGCGGTGCTCGTGGACGGGGAGGTCCGCACCTATTCGAAGGAGGGCCGCCCGGGTCCGACGTGGCGGCCGGCGCCCGGCGAATTGCCGGCGGACCCGTTCGGCGGCGACCCCGTCCCCGTGGCCGCCACGGCGGATCTCCCCCACCACATGACGTGGTTCACCGGCACGGCGCTGGCGGCGTTCCGCCCCGACGACCTGTCGCTGGCGTTCGTCATCCCCAACGCCCTGGGCACCGGAGTCGCCGTCGGCGACGAGCTGCTGGTGCCGGTGCGCGGCGGGCTGGCCCGCGTCGATTGGGGCAACGGCGAGATCGTCGGGGTCGTCCCCGTCGCCCGCCCCGAAACTCCCCCGGGCGCCACGACGACCACGGCGGTCGCGGGCGACGTCATCGTCGAAAAGCGGGGCGACGAGCTCGTGGGGCTCCGCCCGGACTAGACGCCGTAGGCGTTGGCCGCCCAGTCGACGGCCTTCGGGTTGAACATGCAACCCAGCGCACCGAGCGCGAAGATCGCCGTGATCAGGCCGAGCGCGATGGCGCCCGAGGTGAACATGTAGAACGCCACGCCCGCCAGGCACAGGTTGAGCATGACGATCGGCCCGCGGCCCCACTGCTTGCCGCGCAGCAGGAACACCGCGCCGGTGAGCACCGCGCCGAAGATGAAGAAGAACCACAGCGCCGTGCCCCAGCCGGAGATGACCGCGCCGGGGTCCTCGTAGCCCTGGAAGTCGCGGATCATGAGGAACGCGCCGTAGCCCAGGCCGATGACGCATTCCACGACCGCGATCCAGGCGCCGGCGACGACGGAGCGGGGCGCCGCCATGGGCGCGGGACGGTTTGCTGCGGTGCTTCGGCTGTTCACGTGATCACCATATCGCCCATTAGGATGGGCGACGTGCGCGCCCTTCTGATTTCCAACCCGAACTCGACGTCGATCACCGATTCCCTGACGAGGACCGTCGTCGCCGAGCTGCGCGCCGTACCCGGCCTGCACGTGCGGTCGGTGTTCACGGGGCATCCGGGCCACGCGACGGCCATCGTCACGGGCCTGACCCGCGACGAGTGCGACGTCGTCGTGTGCATGGGTGGCGACGGCACCGTCAACGAGGTGGTCAACGGTCTGCTGGGCTCCGCCGCCGACGGGCGCCCGGTGCGCGACGCGGCCGACATCCCGGCCATCGCGGTGATCCCCTCCGGCAGCGCCAACGTCCTGGCCGGCGCGCTGGGGCTGCCGCGCGACCCGAAGCTCGCGGCGCGCGTGCTGGGCGAACTGCTGCGCGGGGGCGAGGAGCGGGCGATCAGCGTCGGCCACGCCGCCGGCCGCTGGTTCGTGGTCAACGCGGGCCTGGGCGTCGACGCCGAGGTCATCTCGCACATGGAGGATCTGCGCGCCGGGGGCGTCAGCGCCAACCCGCTGCGCTACGTGCCCACGGGACTGGGCGCCTGGAACCGGCTGCGCAAGAACCCGCCGCGCATCACGGCCCGCGCGGACGGCGAGCTCATCGGCGAGGATCTGCCCATGGCCGTGGTGTCCAACTCCAACCCGTGGACCTTCCTCGGCGATCTGGCGGTCGTCACCAACCCGACCACCACGCTCAGCGGCGGCCTCGGCTTCTACGGCCTGACCTCCGTCGACGGCGTCAAGGGCATGGTCGCCGCGCTCCGGCTGGCCGGCGCGGGCCAGGCCCTGTGGTCGCTGCTCAAGGTCGAGGAAAGGGAGCTTCGCGACGACGACGTCGACGTGGTCGTCCTGACCTCCCCCGAACCGTTGAAGTTCCAGATCGACGGCGAGTACGTCGACGAGCGATCCGAGCTGGAGATCACCTGCGCCCGCGACGCCGTGCGCTTCATCGCGCCGGCCCAAACCCGCGAGTACGGCGAGGATGTGGGCGACCAGGCGTGGTGGGTGCGGTTGGGCGCGATGGCCGACCGGACGTTCCGGGCGCTGCTGCTGCCCCGCCGGGGCGGACGCCGTTAACCGCCGGTTCGTCGTCTCCCGGGCCCCTCACCTGCGGATGTAACGTGCAGTTCATCTATTTGTGACGTTCCGCACTTTTTCCCGCGAAGGTCTTCACAACCGGGTCATGACGTGTCATCATTCATCAGGACCGCGGGGGGAGCGAATACCTCCACCCGCATTCGACCGGCGGGCGCCTCGCGCTCGCGGTCCGCGGATCCGACGGTGAACCCCCTGATTCCCCAACCGGGAATTCACGCCGACGGGACGTCCGCACGTTCATCTGATGCATGGGGAGCACAACAAGTCGCGAGGCGGCCACGAGCCACCCGTTCCCCCGTGCCCCACCCGGGTTTCGATTGAAGGAGTTTTTGTCATGGATTGGCGTCACAAGGCCGTTTGCCGCGAAGAGGATCCCGAGCTGTTCTTCCCGGTCGGCAATTCCGGCCCCGCCCTCGCGCAGATCGCGAAGGCCAAGGTCGTCTGCAACCGCTGCCCCGTCACCTCGCAGTGCCTCGCGTGGGCGCTGGAGACCGGCCAGGATGCCGGCGTGTGGGGCGGCATGTCCGAGGACGAGCGCCGCGCGCTGAAGCGCCGCCGCAACCGCGGCCGCACCCGCCGCACCGCCCGCACCACGGTTTAAGTCCCCCGGCCGGCCCGTTGTAGACTGGCCAGGTTGAATTAAATCACCCCGACCGGAGGAGGCACACCATGAGCAAGCGTGGCCGCAAGCGCAAGGACCGTCGCAAGAAGAAGGCGAATCACGGCAAGCGCCCCAACAGCTGATCCCCGCGATCAACGGCGAAACCCCGCCCCATCATCACGATGGCGCGGGGTTTTCGCTGTCCCGGTCTTCTCCGCCCACTGCCCCGCTACTGCCCCGAGGTGCGGTAGGTGACGCGGATGCGGGTGGTGATCCGCCTGCGCAGTTCCATGGGGGCGGGTTCGCAGCAGCACCGGCGCAGCAGCTGGCGCAGCGCGCGCTCGCAGCCGACGTCCTCCAGGCACCGCGGGCAATCGCGGATGTGCCGTTCCAGGGTCCGGGTCTCCTCCGGATCGCAGTCGCCGCTGAGCAGGGAATCGAGTCGCCGGCGTACGTCGGCGCACGTCCCGGGGTGTCCGCAGGGCTTCGCGCTGTCGTTCATCGACTCACCTTTCCGAAATTTCCGACTCGCGGATGAACCCGCGATCCTTCGCCACATCCTTCAACGCCTCGCGGAGCTGTTTCCTTCCACGATGGAGCCGGGACATCACGGTGCCGATCGGCGTCGCCATGATGTCGGCGATTTCCTTGTACGGAAGACCCTCCACGTCGGCGTAGTAGACCACCATCCGGTAATCCTCGTTGAGGTCCATCAACGCGGCGCGGATCTCTTCGTCGGGAAGCAAAGCCATTGCCTCGACCTCCGCCGACCGCAGGCCCGACGACGTGTGGGAAGCGGTCTCGGCGATCTGCGAATCGGTGATGTCGTCCGTCGCGTACTCGGCCGGGCGGCGCTGGGCCTTCCGGTAGTTGTTGATGTACGCGTTGGTCAGGATCCGGTACATCCACGCCTTGAGGTTCGTGCCCGGCTTGTACGACCGGAAACCCTGGTAGGCCTTCATGTAGGCCTCCTGCACCAGATCCTCGGCGTCGGCGGGATTGCGGGTCATGCGCAGGGCGCCGCCGTAGAGCTGGTCGAGCAGGGGCAG
>NZ_DURI01000355.1 GCF_012837295.1 Corynebacterium sp.
CCACCGGCTCGCCGCCCGCTGCGGGGAATCCACCACCCGATCCCACGCGACCACCATGTCCACGCGGCCGTGCGGCAGCAACGACCCCGCCAACTCCTGGTCGTCGGCGCCCGACACCCGGGCGGGCAATCCTTCCGCCGTCAGCTGGTCGGCGATCGACCGGGCCGCGGCGACGGCCTGCTGATCCTCGCCCATCACCCCGATGAGCAGCGGATTGTCCCGGTCCACGCCATCGATGAGTCCCGACAGGCTCCCGCGCCCGTCACCCGGCGCGTTCACGTCGGCAGCGCCGCTCGAGGTCGTCGCCCCATCGTCGACCGCCGAGTTCGAGGCTCCCTCCGGCCCCTCGCCACGATCGGCGGCCGCGGCGTTGACGGCCGCCCGCGGACCCCCGCCGAGCGACGCGGGCGCCGGCGGGATCTCCAGATCATCCGTGCGGCCCGTCGCGATGGCCGCCACCGACGGCACATCCAGGGCGGACAAGACGGAACGGCGGACGGCGACGTCGTCAAGCAAAGGCGACGCGAGGTTGGCGTGCAGAGTCAGCTGACGCGGAACCGCCGCGGGGATCTCCACGACTCCGGGAACCAACCCGTACGTCAGCGCCGTGGTCTGCTGCGGGCGCAGGCGCAGCGCCTGCAGCTGGGCGGCGCGCACCTGCTCCGCACCCGTCACCGCGCCATCGACCGAGCGGACGATGACCGTGTCCGTCTTCGCCGGGACCGCACCCCAAAACCGGTCGTTGCGCACCAGGCGCACCTCGCCGCGGCCCACGTCGATCGCCTGCGCCGTGTAGCGCCCGCCCGAGGCGGGGATGCCGGCGTCGAGGATGTCCGTGAACGGCGTCGCCGACGGGCGCATCAGATGGCTCGGCAACAGATTGCGGAACAGAGTCCGCCACTCCGGCATCGCGCCGTCTACGAGGACGTCGACCTGCCGGCCGCCCGACGACACCGTGATCGCCTTGACACGCTCGTAGCCCGACGCATCCGCCACGCCGGCGTTGGCCAGCAGCGACGCGTGCAGGTAGCGGAAGTCGGCGCCCGAAATCGGCGTGCCGTCCGACCACTGCGCCCCCGAACGGATGCGATAGCGGATGCGGGTGTCGCCCGGGCGTGCGTCGGAGGCGTCGGCCTCCGCGGCCTCCGCGGCGATCGACGGAGCCACGCCATCGGCCGAGTCACCCGAACCGCCCGAACCGCCGGAGCTCCCGGCCCCCGCGTCCTCGTCCGGCACCGGCTCGTCGACCGGCACGATCTCCGCGCTCTCCAGCAGGTCCGGGCTCATCCGCCACCGGGCGGGATCCTCGGGGTCGGGCTCGAAGGCGCTCGGCAACGTCAGCGACGCCACCAGATCCGTCACCGGCGAGGCGTCGGCGATCAAATGCGGGTTGAAGCCCTCGCCGAACGCGTCGACGCCCACTCGGATCTGCTTGAGCGACTCCTCCGGCCGCACCGGGGCCTCGCGCCGCGGCTCGTCCTCCCCCACCGTCGGCGCGTCACCCGGGTTCGCCATGCACCCGGACAACAGAATCGCCGCCGCGACGCTCCCGAAAAGAGCGGTGCGGCGGCGACGATTCTGGCGTTCGAACATGGGGATCAGCCTACTTCACCGGGCGGACCGAACCCCTGCCCGCTACTTGCCCTGGTTGCGGGCCTTCTCGCGGGAACGGGCGCGGTTGCGCTCGGTGGCGTTGAGGATGAGCTTGCGCACGCGGATGCCCTCCGGCGTGACCTCGACGCACTCGTCGCCGCCACAGAACTCCATGGCCTCGTCGAGGGTCAGGGAGCGCGCCTTGTCCAGCGTCACCGTCGTGTCGGCCGACGCCGCACGCATGTTGGTGAGCTTCTTCTCCTTGGTGATGTTGATGTCCATGTCCTCGTCGCGCGGGTTCGCGCCGACGACCATGCCCTCGTAGGCCTGGTCGCCCGGCTCGACGAAGAAAATGCCGCGGTCGGCCAGCTGCAGCAGCGCGTACGCGGTGATCTGGCCCGTGCGGTCGGCGACGAGGGAGCCGGTGGCGCGGTCCTTGATCTCGCCGGCCCAGTCGTCGTAACCGGCGGAGAAGTGGTTGGCGATGCCCGTGCCCTTGGTCTCCGTCATGAAGATGGTGCGGAAGCCGATCAGGCCGCGCGACGGGACGATGAACTCCATGCGGACCCAGCCGGAGCCCTGGTTGCCCATCTGCTCCATGCGTCCCTTGCGGGCGGCCATGAGCTGGGTGACGGCGCCGAGGAACTCCTCGGGGACGTCGATGGTCAGGTGCTCGTAGGGCTCCTGCAGCTTGCCGTCGACGGTCTTGGTGACCACCTGCGGCTTGCCGACGGTCAGCTCGAAGCCCTCGCGGCGCATGGTCTCGACGAGGATGGACAGCGCCATCTCGCCTCGGCCCTGCACCTCCCAGGCGTCGGGGCGCTCGGTGGGCAGGACGCGCAGCGACACGTTGCCGATCAGCTCCTGGTCGAGGCGGGCCTTGACCACGCGGGCGGTGAGCTTGTCGCCGCCGCCCTGGCCGGCCATCGGGGAGGTGTTGACGCCGATGGTCATGGAGATCGCCGGCTCGTCGACGATGATGCGCGGCAGCGCGTTCGGGGCGTCGACGGCGCACAGGGTGTCGCCGATCATGACCTCGTCGATGCCGGAGATCGCGGCGATGTCGCCGGCGATGGCCTCCTCGGTGGGCACGCGGGTCACGCCGACGGTGCGCAGCAGCTCGGCGATCTTGGCGGTCTTGACGTGCTGCTCGCCCTCGGAGTCGTAGTGGATCCAGGAGACCTGCTGGCCCTTGCGGATCGTGCCGGAGTGGATGCGGATCAGGCCGATGCGGCCGAGGAAGGAGCTGGAGTCGAGGTTGGTGACCTGCGCCTGCAGCGGGCCGTCGACGTCGGCGGACGGCTCCGGGAGCACGGAGGTGATGACGTCGAACAGCGGCTGGAGGTCCTCGTTGTCCGGCAGCTCGCCGTTGCCCGGGTTCTCGGTGGAGGCCTTGCCGGCGCGGCCGGAGGCGTAGAGGACGGGCAGCTCGAGGTTGCGCTCGGCGGCCTCGGCGGCGTCGGGGTCCTCGACGGTGGCGGCGAGCTCGAGGAGCAGGTCCTGCGCCTCTTCGACGACCTCGTCGATGCGGGCGTCGGGGCGGTCGGTCTTGTTCACGACGATGATCACCGGCATCGACGCGGCGAGCGCCTTGCCCAGCACGAAGCGGGTCTGCGGCAGCGGGCCCTCGGAGGAGTCGATGAGCAGCACGACGCCGTCGACCATGGACAGGGCGCGCTCGACCTCACCGCCGAAGTCGGCGTGGCCGGGGGTGTCGATGACGTTGATGATCAGGTCGCGGCCGTCCTTGCCGGCGCCCTTGCGCCGGATGGCCGTGTTCTTGGCCAGGATGGTGATGCCCTTTTCACGCTCCAGGTCACCGGAGTCCATCACGCGGTCGGCGACCTCCCCGTGGTCGCCGAAGACGCCGGACTGCTCCAGCATGGCGTTGACGAGGGTGGTCTTGCCATGGTCGACGTGGGCGACGATGGCTACGTTGCGGAACTCGGTTTCGTTCACGTGGGGGGTGCTCCTTGGAGATTGAGGCATTCGGGCCCCTGCGGGCCTAGCGGATACAGGCTACTCGCATGTCGGGGGCGGGCGCGATTTCGGCGACCCGCGGGGTTGACGGCTCCTTATCGCTTGACGACGGGCCGGCGCGCATCTCGTTCGGCCATCGACTTTCGGGCGGCCGGAACGAGCGGGGCGGAAATCGGGCGAGGCGCGGCCGCCGACGGTGGCCCACGCCACTCGCGGGTACCCCCACGGGTATATGAAGATGACGGAGCCCCTCAGCGTGGCCTAATCTTCGGGACCTATACCCCACGGGGTATCCAAATTCCGGGACGCCCCTTCCCCGTTTCCCGGACCACGAATCACCGAACCACGAAAGCGAGCGTCGTCACCGATGATCCGCGACCTCGGCGAGAAGTACTCGCCCCTCTATTTCCTGGCCGCCCTCGGCTTCGGCGGCATGTCCGTCTTCTTCTTCATGGCGTTCATGCACATCACGCCCCACCCGGACACCCCGATGCCCACCTTCGAGTCGATCGCCGACGCCTGGGCCACCGGCGGGGCGTTCATGAAGTCCGCCATCGCCGTGGGCTACGTCGGCATGATCGCGATGTTCGCCACGCACCTCACCCTGCTGGCGTGGAACTTCCGCGAGTTCTCGCGCTTCCGCCGCACGGAGGCCTACGCCACCCTGAAGTCCACCAACGCCGAGGTGACCCTCATGGCCATCCCGCTGACGCTGGGGATGACGGTCAACGGCATCTTCGTCGCCGCGATGGCGCTGGTCCCGGGACTGTGGGGCATCATCGAAAACCTCATGCCGCTGGCGCTGCTGGCGTACGGTTCCGTGGGCGCCCTCGCGCTGGTCATCATGTCCGCGTACCTCAAGCGCGTCATCGCCGCCGGATTCGATTTCAAGGCCAACGGCGGCCTGAATCAGCTGCTGTCCGCCTTCGCCTTCACCATGGTCACGGTGGGCTTCGCGGCGCCGGCCGCGATGTCGGGCAACAAGACCGTCGTCATGCTGGCCCTGCTGGGCTCCCTCTTCTTCGGTTCCATCGCCGTGCTGCTGTTCGTCGTGTTCCTGCCGCTGGGCGTCATGAGCATGATGCGCTACGGCCTGTCGCTGCAGAACTCGGCCACCCTGTGGCTGGCGGTGCCGATCTCCACGCTGCTGGCGATCACCATGCTGCGGCTGCGCCACGGCCTGCAGACGTTGGAGACCTTCTCCCCCTCCTACGACGGCTCCCCGCACCCGAAGTCCTCGATCCTCGTGCTGGTCATGCTCGCCGGCGCGATCGCGTTCCAGATGACGTTCCTCGGCCTGGGCCACATGGTCATGCGCGCAAACGGCTTCTACGACGAGTTCCTGCTGGGCCGCGACACGGCGTCGCCGGCCGCCTTCACCCTGGTTTGCCCGGGCGTCGGACTGTCCGTGCTGTCGATGTTCGCGCTGCACGTCGGACTCGTCGCCAACGGCATCGTGGAGAAGTTCTCCGTCACCTACTACGTGCTGCTGGCGCTGATCGCCGTCATCGCGGCGGTGACCCTGTGGGCGGGCGTGACCCTATTCCGCAACCAGCTGTCGAAGTCGGGCGCCTTCGGCAAGTCGCGGGCCGCCGCGGAGGCCGCTTCCGCCGCCCCGGCGGCCGAGAAGGTCAACGCCTAACCGACGGCCACCTCGCGCAAATAGACGACTTCATCTCCGCGCGCCACCGCCCCGGCCACCCCTGCACACCGGCATCCCACCAGGATCCGGGACGCGCAGGTGGTGGTCGGGGCGCTTTCAGGGGTTGATGGCGCACACCAGCGTTAACCACATAGCACATGCGCCCCATGCATCACATCAGACCCACCGGCAACGCCCGTGGTCGGGGGGAAGAAATTTACCGAATCTTTTCCCAAATGCGTTTGCACGCCTTATGATGGCGACGATTCCGTAAACGTCACCTCAGGTGATCTTCAGCTACGACCTACGAGGGGTACTTCAACCGTGGTCTCGAACCGACGCACCATCATCCGCCGCACTGCGGCCGCCCTGGGCGGCGCCGCCCTGCTGTCGGCCGGCCTCGCCCCCGCTGCCATCGCGCAGTCGGGCATCCCGACCCCGAACCTCGGCTCGATCCCGCAGGCGCCGAGCAGCTCCGACCTGCCGTCCGACGAGATCGCGGCCGCCATCGAGCGAATCACCAGCCAGCCGGGGGTCCCGGAGGAGATCGGCGGCGCCCTCGAGCGCGTTTCCAACTTCCTCACCGGCGAAGGCGACGGCGAGCCGGGCTGGGAGCAGCCGGGTGGCGACATCAACAAGTCGGACTTCCCGCTGCCGAGCATCGCGCAGAACTGCATCGACGGCGAGGGCAACTCCGTCGGCATGGCGACCTCCTTCCCCGGCCCGCAGGAGCTGCCGCTGCCCGGCGTCCCGGCCGGCCAGACCGGCTACATCTTCACCGGCCTCGGCACCTCCGGCGTCTACGACGGCCAGTCGAACATGAAGGTCCACTGGGTCAACATCACCAGCGGCAAGTACGGCACGACCCCGCTGACCTACAACGGCGTCAACCCGGACGGCCCCGGCACGGTCAACGGCGTCGCCGACACCGGCTCCGGCATCGTCGTTTCCGTCGTCGAGGGTGGCTTCACCGCCGATGAGGAAAGCGGCCCGGCGGAGTGCAACTACACCCCGTCCGCGACCTACAC
>NZ_DURI01000356.1 GCF_012837295.1 Corynebacterium sp.
CCCGCCGCACCTTTTCGGTGCGGCGGGGATTGCCGTGGTTCAGCTCCCGCCCGAAGACGGGATGGGGGAGCTTACTTCAGCTCCATCAGGACGTCGCCCTTGCCGACGCCCGCGCCCGCCTCGGTCGCCAGACCGGTGACGGTGCCGGCCTTGTGGGCCTTGACCGGGTTCTCCATCTTCATGGCCTCGAGCACGACCACGGTGTCGCCCTCGGCGACCTCCTGACCCTCCTCGACCTCGACCTTGATGACGGTGCCCTGCATCGGCGCGACCACGGCGTCACCGGAAGCGGCCTTCTTGGCGCCGCCGGCGCGGCGCTTCTTGGCCTTCTTGCGGGCGCCGCCGGCGCCGCCGCCCAGAGCCAGATCGCCCGGCAGGGCGACCTCGACGCGGCGGCCGTCGATCTCGACGGTCACCTTCTGCGACGGCACGGCCTCGTCCTCGTCGACCTCGGAGTCGCCGGCGAACGGCTCGATGGGGTTGTCCCACTCCTCCTCGATCCACTTGGTGTAGACGTCGAACTTCTCGCCGTCGCCGACGAACGCCGGGTTCTCGACGATGTGGCGGTGGAACGGGATGACCGTGGCCAGGCCCTCGACGTTGTACTCGTCCAGGGCGCGGGCGGAGCGGCGCAGGGCCTCATCGCGGTCCTTGCCCCACACGATCAGCTTGGCCAGCATCGAGTCGAACTGGCCGCCGATGACGTCGCCCTCGCGGATGCCGGTGTCCATGCGGACGCCCGGGCCCGAGGGCTCCTCGTACTTGGTGATGGTGCCCGGCGCCGGCATGAAGTTGGAGCCGGCGTCCTCGCCGTTGATGCGGAACTCGAAGGCGTGGCCGTGGAGCTCCGGGTCCTCCTTGAGGGTCAGCTCGCGGCCCTCGGCGATGTTGAACTGCTCGCGGACCAGGTCCAGGCCGGTGATCTCCTCGGTGACCGGGTGCTCGACCTGGAGGCGGGTGTTGACCTCGAGGAACGAGATCAGTCCGTCGGAACCGACCAGGTACTCGACGGTGCCGGCGCCGTAGTAGCCGGCCTCCTTGCAGATGGCCTTCGCGGACTCGCGCAGACGCTGGTCCTGCTCCTCGGTGAGGAACGGGGCCGGGGCCTCCTCGACCAGCTTCTGGAAGCGGCGCTGCAGGGAGCAGTCGCGGGTCGAGGCGACGATGACGTTGCCGTGCTTGTCGGCCAGGACCTGGCACTCGACGTGGCGGGCCTTGTCCAGGTAGCGCTCGACGAAGCACTCGCCGCGGCCGAAGGCGGCGACGGCCTCACGGGTGGCGGACTCGAAGAGGTCCTTGACCTCCGACATCTCGTAGGCGACCTTCATGCCTCGGCCACCGCCGCCGAAGGCGGCCTTGATGGCGATGGGCAGGCCGTACTCCTCGGCGAACGCGACGACCTCGTCGGCGTCCTTGACCGGCTCCTTGGTGCCCGGGGCCATCGGGGCGTCGGCCTGCAGCGCGATGTGGCGCGCGGTGACCTTGTCGCCCAGGGAACGGATCGACTCCGGCGAGGGGCCGATCCAGATCAGGCCGGCGTTCTCGACGGCCTCGGCGAAGTCGCCGTTCTCGGACAGGAAGCCGTAACCCGGGTGGATGGCGTTGGCGCCGGACTTCTTGGCGGCGTCGAGGATCTTGTCGAAGACGAGGTAAGACTCCGCGGACGTCTGGCCGCCCAGCGCGAACGCCTCGTCGGCCATCGTCACGAAGGGCGCGTTAGCATCCGGCTCTGCGTAAACGGCGACCGACGGAATGCCGGCGTCCTTCGCGGCGCGGATGACGCGAACGGCGATCTCGCCACGGTTGGCGACGAGAACCTTCGTGATCTTCTCGGTGGTCTGCTCGGACACGAAACCCTCCTGTTTTCGTGGGCACCGGACGGCTCGTCCGACCGGCGTTTGGTACGACAGTCATCGGGGTCCGACGGTTGCGCACGCCACATGCTCGGGGCACATGTACGGGCTAACACCGTCCAACCCAATACGGCCATTCTGTCACAGGTGGCGGATCCGGCCTTTGTCGGCCCACCCCACCATGGGGCCACCCTGCGAACTTGAACGGCGTTCGACCTCGGTATTCTCGCCCGACAATTGGTTGTCCCGGCCAAAGTTCGCATTTCACCGCACCATGGGCAGGCGAAAGAACCCCCGCCGCGATGCCTCGGCGGGGCGTTCGGGCACGGAATGCGCCCAATCCCGGGGGGATCGCGTCGGGGGTGATGGAAGTACGGGAACGGAAAGCCGGCGGGGGCGCGGGTGGCGTCGTCAAGCAAACGAGACCAACCGGGCCGCGGTCCCGGACCGCCGCCCCGGGCCGTGCGCCTACTTGCCGGGGGCCTGGCCCGGCTCGGCGCCGCGGGCGATGGGCATGCGGATCATGTTGCCCCACTCGACCCAGGATCCGTCGTAATTGCGCACGTTCTCGCGGCCCAGCAGGTGATGGAGCACGAACCACGTGTGCGCCGAACGCTCGCCGATGCGGCAGTAGACGATCGTGTCGCCGTCGGCTTCGACGTCCGAATAGATGGCCTCCAGCTCCTCGCGCGAGCGGAACCGGGAATTCGGGTGCACGGACTGGTTCCACGGGACGTTGACCGCCGTCGGGATGTGACCGCCGCGCAACACGCCCTCCTGCGGGTAATCGACCATGTGCGTGCGGTTGCCCGAGTACTCCTCCGGGGTGCGCACGTCGATGAGGTTGCCCTCTCCCATCAGCTCGCGGGCGTCGGCGGCGTACGCGCGCAGGGTCTCGTCGTCGCGCTCGACGACCGGGTAGTCGGTGCGCGGGTACTCCGGCACCTCGAAGCTGGTGTCGCGCTCCTCCGTCATCCACGCATCGCGGCCGCCGTTGAGCAGGCGCACGTCCGGGTGGCCGAACAACTCGAACACCCACAGCGTGTACGCCGCCCACCAGTTGGACTTGTCGCCGTAGACCACCACGGTGTCATCCCGCGAAATTCCCTTGGACCGCATCAGCTCGGCGAAGGCCTCGGCGTCGACGTAATCGCGCATCGTCGGATCGTTGAGATCGGTGTGCCAGTCGATGCGCACGGCGCCCGGGATGTGCCCGATGTCGTACAGCAGCATGTCCTCGTCGGACTCGACGACGCGCAGGCCGGGCGAGCCCAGCCGGGCGGCCAGCCAATTGCTGGACACCAGTCGCTCGGGGTGCGCGTACTGCTGGAACTGCGGGTGCGGGTCGTGCGGGACCGCCATCATTGCTCCTTCTCCGGGGTGCCGCGCCGGCGAGGTCGGCGAGTTTCGGTACCCCCACCTTACGGCCATTGCCCCCGCGGTCCCCGCACCCGCCCGGAAGTGATCCTTGACCTGCATGAATGGCGCGATCGCGGGGCGGGGGTGAAAGCGACGAAAGTTACCCTTATAGATTCTCAGCCGCAGTTTAAGATTTTTTCGGAACATGCATTCTCACGGCAAGTTCCGGGGCCCCGACCTGCACGGGGATGCGGTGCCGGTGACCCCGGCCCCATGCTTTCGAGGAGCAGAATTGAGCAAGAACATCGTCGTCTTCGAGGTCGAGGGCGGATCCGACAAGTACTTCGACGGCCATCGCCGCGACACCATGCCCATCGTCGAGGCCATCCGGGCCAAGGGCTGGGGCGCCGACGTCGTCTACTACCGCCCCGAGTGGGCCGACGCCCTCTTCGAGCACGTGTCCGCCAACTACGGCGGCTACATCTCGCGCGTGAACCCGGGCAACATCCCCGGCGGCGAGAAGGGCTACTTCGACCTGCTGACCCGCCTTTCGGACGAGGCCGGCCTGGTCGGCATGTCCACGCCGGAGGAAATGATGGCGTACGGCGCGAAGGACGCCCTGGTCAAGCTCAATGACACCGACCTGGTCCCCACCGACACCGCCGCCTACTACGACGTCGAGTCCTTCCACGAGACGTTCCCGAAGTCCCTGTCCTACGGCGAGCGCGTGCTAAAGCAGAACCGCGGCTCCACGGGCTCCGGCATCTGGCGAGTGCAGCTGGAGGACAAGGAGCTTGCCGCCTCCGTCGAGCCGGGCACCGCCCTGCCGCTGGACACGAAGCTCAAGTGCACCGAGGCCGTGGACAACCACACCGAGGTCCGCGAGCTCGGCGACTTCATGGACTTCTGCGACCAGTACATCATCGGCGACAACGGCATGCTGGTGGACATGCGCTTCATGCCGCGCATCGTCGAGGGCGAGGTCCGCGTGCTCATGGTCGGCCCGCACCCGGTGTTCGTGGTGCACAAGAAGCCGGCCGCCGGCGGCGACAACTTCTCCGCCACCCTGTTCTCCGGCGCGAAGTACACGTACGACAAGCCGGAGGATTGGCAGGAGCTCGTCGACATGTTCGCCGAGGCCCGCCCGGTCATCGCGGAGAAGCTCGGCGGCGACAACATCCCGCTGATCTGGACCGCCGACTTCATGCTCGACGACGCCGAGGACGGCGGCGACACCTACGTCCTGGGCGAGATCAACTGCTCCTGCGTCGGCTTCACCTCGGAGCTGGACATGGGCATCCAGGAGATGGTGGCCGACGAGGCCATCAAGCGCGTCACCGAGAAGTTCGCCGACGCCTAATTCCCGGCCGGGCCGTCGTAAAGCATCCGTTTGCTTGACGACGCCCACCCGAACGCCGAGAAGCCCCCGCCACGGTTCATGCCGTGGGCGGGGGCCGCGTCGTGTCGGGGCGCCTGCGGGTGGTGGCGGTGTGCGGATGAGGGGGCCGGACGATCGTCTAGTTGAGACGCTCCTTCGGGCGGAGCTCCTCGTAGCCGTCGCCGGTCCAGGTGAGGAAGTGCTTGTACTGGATGGCATTGGCCATGC
>NZ_DURI01000357.1 GCF_012837295.1 Corynebacterium sp.
ACGATTCCACACATGCCTGACAGCATAAACGGGCATGGCCCCGTTGCTTGCATCGAGAAAGCCCAAAATTTCCGCCCGCGTTTCCGGCGCTGGCCACATCGGTTTCCGCATTGCCGATATGCTGGCTGCGTGGCTGAGAATCTGAAGACCCTCGTCTCCAACCTGTCGAAGCGCGGCCCCCACCGCGTCCTCGTCGGCGATCTCTCCTACGTCGGGCTGCCCGGCGTGGTGTACACGCCGGCCAAGGGCAAGGGCGTGCCGGGCGTGGCGTTCGGCCATGACTGGCGCGCGCCGGTGGAGGACTACCACGCCACGCTGCGGCATCTCGCGTCGTGGGGCATCGCCGTCGCGGCCCCGAACACGGAGACGGGTTTCGTGGCCGATCACCGTGGCCTGGCCAACGACCTCGAGTCGGCGCTGCAGATCCTCGGCGGCGTCCGCCTGGGCGAGGGCGAGGTGACGGTGTCCCCCGCGAAGCTGGGCCTGGCCGGCCACGGCATGGGCGCCGGCGCCGCGGTGCTGGCCGCCGCGGGCCGGGAGCACATCAAGTCCGTGTCCTGCATCTTCCCGGCGGACACGTCGCCGTCGGCGGAGGCCGCCGCGACGAACGTGCACTGCCCGGGCCTGGTGCTCGGCCCCGGCGAGAACCAGTGGCTGGACCGCGGCAACCCGAAGCGTCTGGCCGTGAACTGGGCGGGCGACGTCATCTTCCGCGAGGTCGACGGTGCGGAGCAGGCCGATTTCTCGGAGACTCCCCTGGTCAGCCGCCTGATGGGCTTCTCCAAGTCGAGCGTGAAGCAGCAGGAGATCACCCGCGCCGCGCTGACGGGGTACATCTTGGCCACGGTCGGCGGCGAGAAGAAGTACTCCGATTTCGCCGAGCTGGACACCAAGATGAAGGGCATCACCAACCGCAGCCTGGATTGGCTGCGCGATCAGCTTCCGGAGACCGCCTACCACCCGCTGCCGGGCCAGCCCCACGACTAGTTCCGGCCTCTCCTCGTCCCGCCGTCCGGTCTTCCGGGCGGCGGTCGTCGTTTCCGGGTTCCTGCTTTACGACGCCCACCCGCCCCTCTACCCGCCCTTGTTCAGAATCGACTGCACGGGCCCTGAGGTGGCGGGGACACGGCGTCGCCGCCGGGAGGTGCCCGCCTCGGATTCCGAGGCAGCCCGTTTCGGATCGTGACGACGGTGCAGTTCTTCGATGGCGTTCCGCGCTTTCCTCAGCTCGGTCTCGAACGTGGCCCGATGCGCGGCGACGGTGTCGTGGTAGCGCTGGACGGCCGCGTCGTACCGGGCCCGCTGGAGCGGATCCATTCCCGCCAGCCGATCCGGATCTGATTCGCGTTCCATCAGGACCACCCTCCCGCCGACGGGGCGTGCACGGTGCCGGAATCAGCGGCCGCGTCAGCGGCGTTGGCATTCGGTGCCGGGGCAAGAGCCGGTGCCTGAGTCGGTTCAGGTGCCGGTGCCGGGGCAGGTGCCGGGGCAGGTGCCGGGGCCGACGATTCAGCCGGTGCCTGCACCGGAGTCGTCGGCGCGACGTGCTCTGCGGCCGGTGCAGGCGCCGCCTCCCCACCGCCGAGGTTCATGTGCTCCAGCTTCCCGGCCGGCGGAGGCGGCTCCGACGGCTCGGGTTCGGGCTCCGGCTCAGGCTCTGGTTCGGGCTCTGGTTTGGGCTCCGGTTCGGGATCAGGCGCCGGCTCAGGCTCCGGTTCCACGCACTCGACCGGCTCGGGCTCGGGCGCCGGTTCGACGCATTCCACCGGTTCCGCGCACTCGGCCGGCGCCGACGCCGGCGGGCAGTCGGCTGCGGGCGCGGGCATGCACAAGTCGAGCATCCCGCCGGCATTGACGGCGGCCGAGACTCCGCCGACCACGGCGCCCGTGACCTCCGCGGTGATCGCGCCGACCACTCCCCCGACCACGTTCCCGATCGCCTGACCGGATGCCGCGGGAACGACCGGCGCACCCGCCGGCTCGCACTCCGCCACCACCTCGGGGCACTGCGGCACGGGCGCGGCGTCCGATTCCGCCACGCACGCTTCGACGTCGGCGATGGCGCAGTCCAGCATTTCGCCGACGCACGCGTCGCGCGCGGAGATGATGCCGTTGACGCACTGGACCAGCGACCCCGACACCTGCGCGGCGACCTGCGCCGCCGCCGGACCCGCACCGGGCAGCGCGGCCGCCGACTCGCACCCTCCGATGACTCCCCCGGCCGCGCCGATCGCACCGGACATCGACGCATCCGCCGCCGCTGCCACCGTCGCCGCGGCGTCGCCGGC
>NZ_DURI01000358.1 GCF_012837295.1 Corynebacterium sp.
GGACGCCGAGGCTTCGGCCGAGCAGACCTCCGCCGACTCCGTTTCCGCCGAGCCGACCGAGGCTCCGCAGGAGGCGACCCCGGCGATGGAGGCCCAGGTCGAGCAGCTCGAGGCCGACGCGTCCGACGCCCATGAGGTCGACGCCGCCGACGCCGCTGAGGCCACCGCGGAAACCACTGAGGCTCCGGCCCAGGCCACCACGTCGCGTGGTGTCCCGCTGCCGGGTGGTGCCCGCCGTGGTGCCCCGGCCCCGGGCGGTGCCCGCAAGGCAGCTCCGGCCGCCGCTGCGTCGGCCGCGGCTCCGGTGGCGGACACGCCGGTCTCCGACGAAACCCCCGCCCAGGAGGCTCCGGCCGAGGAGACCCAGGTCGAGGACGCCCGCGTCGCGGAGGCCCCGCAGACCGAGGCTCCCGTCGAGCAGGTCGAGCAGGTCGATGAGGCCCCGGCAGAGGAGGCTCCGCCCGTCGAGGCCGAGACCGATTCCGCCGACGCCACCGAGCCCGCCCCTCCGGCCGCCCCCGCCGCTCCGGCGACGGACATGCCGCGCAACGACAAGGGCGTCCCGCTCCCGGGATTCTCGCGCCGCAACGCGCGGTAGCGCGGTGAGCACGACGGAGATCGGGACGTCGTAAAGCATCCCGGCAGCGAAGGAGGAGGTTCCACCCGGAACCTCCTCCTTTCGCATGCGGCCATCCGCCGGCCTTCGTGTCATACGGTCAACGCTCCCGAGTAGCAGATCTGACCACTTGCGCTTTTGCGGGTGCCAAAATGCGAGCGTTGACCAAAATGCACTAACGGGTGCCGCGCCCGCCGAAGCGAGGGGAGAATCGGCGGTCCAGAACTGCCTGACTTCCACAGGGAAAAATCGCGCAATACGCCTCAGCTGCTCCTGGGCAAACGTCCGAAAAGGTGAGTCGTTTTGCGCGATTTTCTGCGCGCCAACCCCTCCGCGAGCGATGCGGGCCGGATTGGAAGGCAGGCGGGGCCCGCGAAGGACCGAATTCGGCTTGACGACGAGCCGACGCGCGCCGCCGAGCAACCCCGCCCGCGGGAGCGGCCCACCCCGACCAACACCCTGACCGGCGGAACACTTCTCCCCCGGCGGCCCGAAGTGGCAGACTCTTACGGGTGAGTATCCAGAAGCGACCCCAGGACCAGCCGGGCAACCCGGACACCGTCAACCCCGCGACCGACGCGGCCGCCGCCAACGCAGCCGCAGCCGCACCCGCCGACGCTGCCACCGCCCAGGCCCCCGCTTCTGACGCCGCCACCACCGACTCCCCCATCCACGACGCCGGCGCCGACGCGTCGATGCCCGACCCGGCCGTGGTGAAAGAAAAGGCGCTGCGCAAGTCCGCCGAGCTGCAGCGCGCCGCCCGCGCGGAACAGACCCGCGCGGCCCGCGTCGCCCAGCGCCGCGGCATGGACCACCCGCGCCGCACGCCGCTGCGCACGCTCGACCAGTCGCACAAGCTGAAGAACGTCCTCTACGACATCCGCGGCCCGGTGACGACGCTGGCGGAGCAGATGGAGGCCGACGGGCATCGCATCATGATGCTCAACACCGGCAACCCCGCGAAGTTCGGCTTCGACGCGCCCGACACGATCGTGCAGGACATGGTGCGCGCGCTGCCGCATGCGCAGGGCTACTCGGAGTCGAAGGGCATTTACTCGGCCCGGCGCGCCGTGGTCACGCGCTACGAGATGGACCCGACCTTCCCCCGCTTCGACGTCGACGACGTGTGGCTGGGCAATGGCGTGTCGGAGCTGATCTCGATAGTGACGCAGTCGCTGCTCGACGAGGGCGACGAGGTCCTCATCCCCGCCCCCGACTACCCGCTGTGGACGGCGGCGACGACGCTGGCCGGCGGCAAGCCGGTGCACTACGTCTGCGACGAGGAGCAGGACTGGGAGCCGGACCTGGAGGACATCCGGTCGAAGGTGACGGATCGGACGAAGGCGATCGTCATCATCAACCCGAACAACCCCACCGGCGCGGTGTACTCCCGCGAGGTGCTGGAGGGCATCGTCGACATCGCGCGCGAGCATTCGCTGCTGCTGCTGTCCGACGAGATCTACGACCGCATCCTCTACGACGACGCCGAGCACATCGCCACCGCGTCGCTGGCCCCGGACCTGCTGTGCATCACGTTCAACGGCCTGTCGAAGACGTACCGCGTCGCCGGTTACCGCGCCGGCTGGATGGTGCTGACCGGCCCGAAGCGCCATGCGGAGGGCTTCATCGAGGGCATCAATCTGCTGGCGTCGACGCGCCTGTGCCCGAACGTGCCCGCGCAGCACGGCATTCAGGTGGCGCTGGGCGGCTACCAGTCCATCGAGGATCTGGTGCTGCCGCCGGGCCGCCTGCTGGAGCAGCGCAACGTCGCGTGGGAGGGCCTCAATTCCATTCCGGGCGTCAGCTGCGTCAAGCCGATGGGCGCGATGTACGCGTTCCCGAAGCTCGACCCGGAGGTCCACGAGATCCACGACGACGAGAAGCTGATGCTCGACATCCTCCGCGAGGAGAAGATCCTCATGGTCGGCGGTTCGGGCTTCAACCTGCCGACGCATGATCACTTCCGCATAGTCACGCTGCCGTGGGCGCGCGATCTCAAGGAGGCCATCGAGCGCCTGGGCAACTTCCTGGCCAGTTACGAGCAGTAGGAGGGCGTCGGGGTGGGGCGGCATACGCGGGTTCAGGATCCTTCGCTTGACGACGGATCGGCGCCCGCCGCGTTCATCACCTCCGTCCGTGAAGGCCTGACGCCACTGGCCGATCCCGA
>NZ_DURI01000359.1 GCF_012837295.1 Corynebacterium sp.
ACATGGGCTTCGTGAACTACCACGAAGAGGTCAACGAGGAGCAGGGCGTCCGCGAGGCCATGCTCGGCCCGGCCGAGAAGACCGAGGGCGGCACCCTGGTCCAGATCCTCGCCCCGCTGAACGAGGACTCGACCATCGCGAAGTACATCGACAAGAAGGGCCCCGGCATCCAGCAGTACGCCCTGCGCGTCACCGACATGGACGCCCTGATGGCGCATCTGAAGGAGCAGGGCACGCGCGTGCTCTACGAGGTCCCGAAGAACGGCACGGCCGGTTCGCGCATCAACTTCGTCCACCCGAAGGACGCCGGCGGCGTGCTGCTCGAGCTCGTCGAGCCCGCCGAGTAGCCTCCGCGCTCCCCGCCACTTTTCGCTTCGCTTTCTGCTTTACGACGGCCTGGCGCCCGCATCCTGCGACGCCGGGTTTTCGCGTGCCGGGGGCGGATTCGGGTCGGGGGCCGTGCCGCGCAGCCGTCGATCCGGTGCCTCGTCTAGTGTCGCAGGGGTGAGCGAGCAGCGACATGACCCGCGGGACGAACCGTCGGAGAACAAGGCCGACCCGGAGCTGCCGGAGTTCATGAAGAACCCGGAGCCCCTGGACAAGGTCCTTTTCGTCGCCTTGATCCTCATGGGCCTCTATTCGATGGCGTTGATCGCCATGCGCGCGTTCCTGCTGTCGCACCCCTTGGCGTACGCGCTGATGGTGGGCGGCTACACCAGCGCGACGGTGTCGGGCGCCAATGCTTCCGTCGGCCAGGGCACGTGGTGGGTTTTCCTGGCGGCGACGCTGTTCGGCGCCCTGAAGTTCGTGCCGATCTACTGGCTCATGGGCCGGCGCTGGGGCATGGAGTTCATCGAGATGTCGCTGCAGTACATGCCGCGGGCGCGGCGCTTCTTCACCAGGGCGCTGACCAAGGAGTCGGGCAAGACCAGGGCCATCATCCTCGGCCTGCTGCCACTGGGGTACGCGCCGGGGCCCGTGCCGGGCACCGTGCTCAATGCGATCGCCGGCCTGCTGCGCGTGGGGTTCTGGCCGCTGCTGGCGCTCAACGCGTTGAGCGTCCTGGCCGTCAACGGCCTGTTCATGTGGCTGGGCTTCACCTTCGGCGACCAGGTCCTCGACGTCGTGGAAGTGATCAACCGCTACCTGCTGTGGATCACCCTGGGCCTGCTGGCCGTGATGATCTTCCAGGCGAGGAAGACGACCGCGAAGTAGCCGCCGGACCCCGCCTCGCCGGCGAAGGGGAATCGACCGGGCCGTCGTCAAGCAATCGCGAAAGCCCATGCCGGAGCGGTCGGGAATAGCACCGGCGCCGGTTTTGTTGACATGAACATGAAATCTTTCGGGTTCCTGTCATTCGGCCACTACGGCGGCCCCGGCTCCGGCCACACCGCCTCGGACATGCTCAAGCAAGCCGTCGAACTGTCCGTCGCAGCCGACGAGATCGGCGTCAACGGCGCGTACTTCCGGGTCCACCATTTCGCCCGCCAGGCGGCGTCGCCCATGCCGCTGCTGTCCGCCATCGCCGCACGCACGAAGAACATCGAGGTCGGCACCGGCGTCATCGACATGCGGTACGAGAACCCGCTGTACCTCGCCGAGGAAGCCGCCGCCCTCGACCTGCTCTCCGACGGCCGCATCGCCCTCGGCGTCTCCCGCGGATCGCCGGAACCCGCCCTGCGCGGATGGGAGACGTTCGGGTACCACGGCTCCACCGACCCGCGCGGCGCGGACATAGCCCGCGAGAAGTTCGACCTCTTCATGAGGGCCGTGCGCGGCGAGCGCCTGGCCACCGCCGACCCCGACCAGTACGGGCCCGACCAGCACCTGCGCGTCGAACCGCACTCCCCCCGCCTCGAGTCGCGCATTTGGTGGGGCGCCGGCTCCCGCGACACCGCCGAATGGGCCGGCGAGCAGGGCGTGAACCTGATGAGCTCCACCCTGCTCACCGAGGCCACCGGCGACTCCTTCGCGTCGCTGCAGGCCGAGCAGATCGCCCGCTACCGCGCCGCGTGGGAAAAGGCCGGCCACGAGGGCACGCCGCGCGTGTCCGTCAGCCGCAGCATCTTCCCCCTCATGACCGACTACGACCGGCAGCTGTTCATCCGCGAATCGCAGGGCCGCGACCAGATCGGCGTCATCGACGGGCTGCGGTCGACGTTCGGCAAGAGCTACGCCGGCGAGCCCGACCAGCTGGTGGCGGCGCTGAAGGCCGACGAGGCCGTCATGAGCGCCGACTCCCTCATGCTCACCATCCCCTCCCAGCTCGGCGTGGACTACAACATGCATCTGCTGTCGGCCTTCGCCGAGCACGTCGCCCCCGAGCTCGGTTGGAGGCCGGGCACCGAGGGCCCGACGACCGGCTACGCGAAGGACGAGATCCCCGGGTAGCGGCGCACCCGTCCCGCGCAGCCCCGCCCCCGTCCCGTTAACCCACCTCCAATGACTTAACCCACCCCGAATTCCTTAACCCACCAGCTGTATCGGGTGGGTTAAGGCATTCAAGGTGGGTTAGTTCGTGCACCAGGCTCGCACCGACTGCACACCGCCTTCGCTCCCGTCTTGCTCCGTCACCTCGCGTCCTCCTCACCGACGCGACATCGACGCCACATCGGCGAGGCGGTGATGGCCGGTGAAGTCGCACCCTTGGGCACGGCGCTGTCGGTACACGTCGAGCAGGGCGGGCACGCACCGCCCGGAGACCACGTCACCCCACCCCACGCGAATGACACGCATCCCGGCATGCAGCAGAAGGTTCTGCCTCTCGAGCTGCTTTCTGGCCACCTGGACGGGATCCCCATGTTCGCCGGAGGTCTTCACCAAACCGTCGAATTCGATGACCAGCCCCAGTTCGGGCCAGAAAAAGTCGACCACGGCGAGCCAATTTCCATGCCGGTCGAAGATGGCCACCTGCTGCAGCGGTTGCGGGAGCCCCGCCCGATCGATGCACCAGCGCACGAGTGATTCACCTGCGGATTGGCTGCGATCCGAGGCCAAGGCGAGCACTCGCCGCGCGGACCCGATTCCGCGCCGCCTGCCCATGGCACGCAGTTCCGCGGCCAGGACGGCGGCATCGACGCTGCCCTTCCACAGCATGGATTCGACGACCACCAACCCAGCCTTGATCCCGTGCAGGAGGCACGTTTCCAGCGCCGTCCGAGCCGGCGACGTCAGGCGGATGCCCCGCGAAATGTATGGCGTCCCGATCCCCTTCACCGCGTGCCGCGCGACCGATTGTCCCGCTCTGCGATCCTTCGACCCGATGGCGAGCACGTCCACGCGCCCGTCGTCCGGGATGATGAACGCGAACCCCATGATCGCGGCGGCCGCCGGACCGGTGACGATCGCCGCGCGATTGGTCAGCCCGATGGCCATGGCGAGCAGCGTAAAGGTTTCATGCCGAGCCCTGGCCTCCACGGTCGCGTAAACGCCCCTCACGATTCGTTCGATCCGCCCGTCCCTCAGCGCCGCCTGCAGCATTCGTGGTCCGGACTCCCCCTGCATCGAACTCAGCATCAATCCCGTCTCCGCATGCGTCACCGGTGATTCCCGCTCCCCCGTCATCCAGTTCCGCCCCTTTTCGTCAGTCGCCTCGCCACCGGACGGTCGACCATGTGGTCGCCGCCGGCGGCCTCGTCGATGACTTAGACGCGGTTCGCGGTGGATCGGTTCCATGCAATCGGCCAAACCCACCTCGAATGGCTTAACCCACCCGCTATTGCGTGTGGGTTAAGCCATTCGAGGTGGGTTAGCGGGTCCGTTGCTGAGAGGGCCGGGCTCAGACCTCCGGCTTCGGGGGCTTGGGGGTCGCCTCGAGCAGGTCGTCGCCGATCGCGATCGGCCCCTGCTTCGCGACGACGTCGACCGACCCGAACTTCCTGTGGTTCGTCACCAGCACCGGGGTGATCGGCGAATAACCGGCGGCAACGATGGCGTCGCGATCGAAGCGCACCAGCGGGGTGCCCGCGCTGACGCGGTCGCCCTTGGCCACGAGGAACTCGAATCCCTCGCCGCCCATGTTCACGGTGTCCACGCCGATGTGGACGAGCACCTGCAGGCCGTTGTCGAGCTTCAGGCCGACGGCGTGGCCGGTCGGGAAGGTCACCATGACCTTGCCCGCGGCCGGGGCCACGACGACGTCGCCGTCCGGGTCGATGGCCGCGCCCTTGCCCACCTTGCCTGCGGCGAAGGCGGCGTCCGGCACCTCCGACAGCGGCAGCAGCGTACCGCTCATCGGCGCGACGATGGACAGATCGAGGGCAGCATCGGTGTCGGCGGCTGCGTCGGCGTCCTTCACCGCCACGGCGGTCGCCGCGCCGGCTCCCGCAACGCCGGCCCCTGCGGCGGGGACATGGGCGTCGTCACGCGAAGTAGAGGTGCCCGAGGACTCGGGCAAAGGAGCGTTCGCGGCCTCCTCGACCTCGGCCATCGCGGCGGCGCGTTCGCGGGCGATGCGCTCGTGGGCCGCGGCCTTCTCGTCCGCCGACCGGTAGTCGAAGAACAACACCAGCAGCAGCGACGTGAAGAACGCCGCCGCGATGCCGATGACGTAGCCGCCCAGCGGGTCGAACGCGCCGACGGTCAGCACCGAAGTGAACACGAAGGCCTTCGCCTTGACGTTGAACAGGCCCATCACGATGCCGCCGACGAGGCAACCCGGAAGCAGGCGCAGGTACGTCTTCTTGAAGCGCAGCACGACGCCGTACAGGCTCGGCTCCGAAATGCCGCCCAGCAGGCCGGCGAACATGCCGCCCGAGGACACCTGGCGCATGGAGGCGTCCTTCTCGCGCATCGAGACGATCATGACGCCCGTGACCAGGCCGAAGCACGCGAAGTTCCACGCGCCCATGGGGCCCTGGATGAAGTCGTAGCCCAGCGTCGCGATGTTCTGGATCATGATCGCGTTCAGCGGCCAGTGCAGGCCCAGCGGCACCATGAACGGGTAGATCAGCGGCACGACGATGGCCAGGATGAACGGCGAGAAGCCGTTGATGGCCAGCAGCATGTTGGAGATGCCGTTGCCCAGGCCGATGCCGAACGGGCCGACGATGAAGGCGGTCAGCGGGATCATGATCAGCAGCGAGAAGAACGGCACGAACACCATCTGGATGGCACCCGGGATCACCTTCTTCAGGCCCTTTTCCACGAAGTACAGCAGCACCGCGGCAAACAGCGGCGGGAAGACCTGGCCGGAGTAGTCGTTGAGGACCATCGGCAGGCCGAAGACGGTGACGGTGTCGCCCTGGTCGCCCAGCGCGATGAACTCCGGGGTCAGCATCGCCGCCGGGATCGCGGCACCGATCCACTCGTTGGCGCCGAGTTTCCGAGCCGCCGTCGCGCCGACCATGATCGGCAGGAAGTAGAACACCGACCGCCACATCGCGTGCAGGAACTGCCACGTCGGCGGCAGGGTCTCGCCGTCGGCGGGGCTGAAGTCCTGGATGCCGAACGTATCCGCCAGCACCAGCAGCGTGATGATCAGCGACGCGCCGAGCAGCGCCCACAACACCGGCCGGAAGGTGTCGGAGAGGAACTCGAAGCAGTAGTCGACCCAGCCGAACTTGCCGCGGACGCCGTCGTACTCCTTCTTCCCGTCGGCACCGGTCTTGGGGCCGCGCGACGCGGCCTTCGCGCCCTCGTCCTTCCCCGCGCCGTCCATGCCGGGCTGCCGCACGAGCGCCTGGTGGTAGTTGCCCACGTCGCCGCCCATGATCACCTGCAGGCCGGTGGAGCCCTGGGGGACGACGCCGAGCACCTTGTCGTCGGCGTCGATGGCGTCCTGATCGGCCAGGCCTAGGTCGCGGAGATGGAAGCGGAGCCGGGTCGCGCAGTGCGTCACGGAGGAGATGTTCTCCGGCCCGCCGACCTTGTCGAGGATGAATTTGGCTGTGGACTCGACCGATGCGGCCATGTACGTCCCTTTCGTCGGCCGTGCCGGGGGTCTCCCGGTCGCGGAGGCTGCCGGAAGGGGCGCCGTCGGGCCCGCAGCTCCCGCCTCACACCGCGGGACGCGCGATCATGTCCGAATCAGGGCCCGTTTCCGGGACTGTCGTGATTCAGAATACTCCTGCACACGCCCGAACGGAATGACCAATTTCCCGGACATTCCCGATCATGCCCGTTCGGTGCACGGGCGATGCCATCGACGGCCCGAAGGCCCCGGCTCCAGCCCGGGGGCGGGGTCAGCCCCAGCGCCGCGTGATCCCCCGGTCACCACGCTTGCCCCAGCAATTTCGGTGCCAATGCCGTCGGTCGTCCGCACGTCCCCCGTAGTCGGCCGGCCACGCCACGACGTGCGCGACGCCCGGCGGGATCTCTTGATCGCACCCCGGGCAGCGGTACCACTTCGCCGCCTGCCCGGAAGCGACGTCGCGGACGTGGAAATCCTCGTCCGCCAGCCGCCCCGGCCCCGCTTCGGTGCGGGTGTTCTGGAATGCGCCGAGGCCCGGCAGCGGGCGAATTCCTCCGCCATCGCTTGACGACGTCCCGCGTCCCCGTCCTCCGCCGCTCTTTCCCGGGCGGCGCTTCTTGCCTCGACCCACGTCCCCGCCCCCGTCAGAACAGGCGGAGCTCGTTGGATTCGGTGCCGCGCAGCGCGTCGTAGTCGACGACGACGCAGCGGATGCCGCGGTCTTCCGCCAGCGTCCGGGCCTGCGGCTTGATCTCCTGCGCCGCGAAGACGCCGACCACGGGGGCAAGCATCTCGTCGCGGTTGAGCATGTCCAAATAGCGCGTCAACTGCTCGACGCCGTCGATGTTGCCGCGACGCTTGACCTCGATGGCGACCGTGGCGCCGTCGGAATCGCGGCCCAGCAGGTCCACGGGGCCGATCGCCGTCGGGTACTCCCGCCGGATCAGCGTCCAGCCGTCCCCGAAGGTGGTGAAGTGCTCCGCCAGCAGTTCCTGCAGGTGGGTCTCGACGCCGTCCTTGACCAGGCCCGGGTCCTGCCCGAGCTCATGCGAGGAATCCGACAGCACCTCGGAAATGGTGATGCGCAGCTGCTCGCCCTTGGAGTTCTCGACGACCCACAGCAGCTCCCCCGTGTCTTCGCCCGATTCGTCCAAGATGGGCTGCTCGGCGAGCGAACACGGCGGAGTCATCCAGTTCAGCGGCTTGTAGGCCCGGTCGTCGGCGTGAACGGACACCGAGCCGTCGGCCTTGACCAGGAGCAGGCGCGGGGCCTCCGGAAGGTGGGCGGTGAGTCGGCCGACATAGTCGACCGTGCAGCGGGCGATGACGAGACGCATGCCCACCACCCTAACGGTCGGCGGGGACGGCGGGGTCCGCGGGTCGTACGGCGCCGGATGCCGGAATCAGCGGCGTCCGTTGCCGTTCGCTCGGCCGTTGGCGCGGCCCGGGGCACGACCATTCCCATTGCCCCGGCCATTGCCGTTGCCCCGGGCGCGGACGCTGCGGAAACGTTCCTCGATGTTCGTCGGCAAGGCCCTCGTCTGACGCGCCGACGGCGACGACTCCACCCATGCCACCAGCGCCGTGTCCCCGGAATCGTCGACCGCGAGTTCCCACTCGCCCTGGTCGACCACGGAGAAGGTCACCACGTGCAGCCCATCATCGAAAAACCCCGCCTCGACGGTGGTGGGCTCTCTGCGCGAGAGAATTTCCACGTCGTTGCGGGGGAAGGAAAGATCGGCGCCCGGGCGAAGCGAACGGAGCTTGTACACCAGCGCCATTCCGTCGGTGTACGTCATCACGCCATGACGCCAGGCGGCGCCGTCCCCGGCGGGGATCGGCCGAATGATCACCGGCGTGCCCTTCGAGCGCAGCTTGGTGAAACGCCACAGCGCGAGCAGGCCCCCGAGCAGCAGAACGAAAGCCACGACCACCACGAAGACGTTCAGGGCGTCCACAATGACCTCGTTTCACTCGACTCCCGCGCCGCGCGACATGGGTGGGAAGCGCAGCGCCCGGAAGAACACGGGTATTGGGAAAATCTTAGTCGACGTGCACGGCGGGCGTAAAACGAACTCGGCGAGCCACGATCCGGTGGGCGTCGCAAAGCAAAGCACCGGGGACCGCGGGCACGAAGGACCGGCACCAAAAAAGAGGGGCGCCGGCCCACACTCTCGTGAGGGACC
>NZ_DURI01000360.1 GCF_012837295.1 Corynebacterium sp.
CATCGCCGCCGTGGCGCTGCTCGCCGCATGCTCGGGCGGCGACGGCGAGTCCGCGACCGAGTCCTCCGCCGGCGGCCTTGGCGGTCAGCGTGACCGTGGCCTCGCCGTTCTCCGGCACGGGCTGCGTGCCGCCGCGGTTGGACAGCCACGCCTGGGTGCCCGGGACGGTGCGGTCGCCGGTGCACGCGGGGGCGGGCGAGCCCTCGGGGCGCTCGCCGCAGAAGCCCAGGTAGTAGCCCCCGTAAGCCGGGTCGAGGCCGGAGAGCGTGATGGTGACCTCGGAGCCGTCCGCGATCTCGGCACCGGGGGAGACCTTGGCGGTGACGCCGTTGGCGCTGGTCTCGGCGGCCTCGGTGGCGGCCGCGTCGGCGGACGTTGCGGGGGCGGCGGCGCTTTCGGTGGTGGCCGCGCTGGTCGGGCCGCCGGCGGAGGACTCGGTCGCGGACTCGCCGTCGCCGCCCGAGCATGCGGCGAGCAGCGCCACGGCGGCGATGGCAGGGGCGGCGAGCAGGGCTCGGCGGGCGCGGGTGATCCGGGGGGAGGGGGCGGCAACGGTGTGCTTCATCTGGTTCTCCTTGGAGTGATGTGACTCGAGCGACGCACATGCTAACATCCTGCGGCAAGGCAAGCCTAACTAAGCGTAGGCTATGCATTTGTTGGGCGCGTCACCATTTCCTCGCGCCTCCGCTTGACGACGACCCACCTTCCCGAACAGGAGCCGAATGCCCACGTCGCTGACCAAACGCCACGGCGTCATCGCCGCCGCGCTGCTGTGCCTCGTGCTCATCGCGGGGCTCGCCGGCTGCGCGGGCCCGGCCGCGAACGGAGTCGGTGCGGGCGAGGGAACGGACGCCGCCGCCAACTCCGGCAGCTCTGGCACCTCCGATGGTTCCGGGAACGACGGGAACGCCGCCCCCTCCGGCCACGTCTCCGCGCAGTTGCCGCCGGCCGCGCCGGAGATCCTCGTCGACGATCCCTCGCCGCAGCTGCCGGTCACCGTCGATTGGGATGGCTCGCCGGTCGAGGTCGCCTCGGCGGATCGGATCCTCACCCTCGACCGCGCGGGCGCCCTGTCCCGAATGGTGTGGGCGCTGGGCATGGGCGATCGCCTCGTCGGCCGCGACACCGCCACCGACTTCCCCGGCGCCGCGGATCTTCCGCAGGTCACGCCGGGCGGCCACACGATCAACGCGGAGTCGATCCTCAAGCTGCGCCCGGACGTGATCATCACCGACGGGTCCATCGGCCCGTCGCGCGTCCTGGACACGGTCGCCGACGCGGGCATCGCCGTGGTGCGCATTCCCGACGATCGCACGCCGGACACCGTCGCGACGCTGGCCGAGCGGGTCGCGACCACGGTGGGCCTCGGGGACCATGGCGAATCGGTTGGCGCGGAGATCGTCGCAAAGCTGGACGCCGCCTCCCGCGAGGCCCGCGACCGCGCCGACGGCCGCCGCATGATGGTCCTCTACCTGCGCGGCACCACGGTCGCGATGATCGCCGGCCCGGACTCCGGAGCCTCCTCCCTGATCGAGCGGCTCGGTGGCGTCGACGCGGCCGAGGGCCTGGGCATCGACGGCTCGTTCACGCCGCTGACGCCGGAGGCGCTGGTCAAGGCGGCGCCGGACACGGTGATCGTCATGAGCCACGGGCTCGAGTCGATCGGCGGCCCCGCGGCCCTGAACTCGCTGCCGGGCATGGCGCAGACGCCGGCCGGCGCGAACGTCAGCGTCCTCGACGTCCCCGATTCGCAGTTGCTGTCCTTCGGCCCCGACACCCCGCGCGTCATCGCGGCGATGGCCGACGCCCTCTACGGAAAGGCTTCCTCGTGACCGCAGTGCTGCACGCTTCGACGGGTTCCGCTTCACGACGCCCTGCCCGCCCCGCCCCCGCAGTGGACGTGAAAAGGGGCGGGGGCAACGACCCCATGGACCCCACCGGCGGTACCGGCGGCGCCGGCCCCACCGGCGGCACCGACCCCATCGACGCCGCCGCCGTGTCACGCCGCCGCCGGTCCGTCATCGTCCACGTCGTGCTCGCGGTGGCGCTGGCGGGCGCGGTGCTGTGGTCGGCGACGATCGGCCAGTTCGGCACGGGCGTCGCCGATTCGCTGAAGTCCATCGTCGGCGCCGGCGGCGAGGCCGACGTGGTGATGTGGCAGGTCCGCCTGCCGCGCATCGCGATGGCGCTGCTCGTCGGCGCGGGCCTGGCCATCGCCGGCGTCGCGCTGCAGGCCGTGTTCGGCAATCCGCTGGCGGAGCCGGGTCTGGTGGGCGTCTCCTCCGGTGCGGCCGTCGGCGCCGCCGCGGTAACGGTCGCCGGTGGCGCCGCCCTGCCCGCCGCCCTC
>NZ_DURI01000361.1 GCF_012837295.1 Corynebacterium sp.
CGCCCCGGCAAGGGCGAGGCCATGTGGCGAGGGGTGGCGGCCGCGCGCGGCGACGTCGTGGTCTTCCTCGACGCCGACCTGCGCGACCCGTCCCCGGCGTTCGTGCCGTCGCTGGTCGCGCCCCTGCTCGCCGACGAGTCCGTGCGCCTGGTCAAGGGGCACTACCGCCGGGATGCGCCGGGGGACGTGGGCGGCGGGCGCGTCACCGAACTGACCGCGCGGCCGTTGCTCGCGGCGTTCCGGCCGGATCTGGCCGTGATCCGCCAGCCGCTGTCCGGCGAGTACGCGGCGTGGCGCGCGGACCTGCTGGAGCTGCCTTTCGCGCCGCGGTACGGAGTGGAGATCGGCCTGCTCATCGACGTCGCCGACCGGTGGGGCGCCGACTCCATCCATGAGGTGGACCTCGGCGTGCGCGCGCACCGCAACCGGCCGCTGGGGCAGCTCGCGCCGATGGCCGTGGAAGTGTCGGCGACGCTGCTGCGCAAGATCGGGCTGGAGCCGGCGACGGCCGCGGACCTGCCGGACGACCGTCCACCCCTGCGCGGGGTACTCGGCGCGGCGGCCGTGGACGGAACGGAGGATTCGTGATCCAGGTGCTCGTGGTCTGCCTATATGTTCTGCTCATTCCGGTGTTTTGGGCGGTCTTCGCGGTGCTGCTGTCACGGCTGCCGGACGAGCCGGATCAACCCCCGGCGGTGCGAAAACGCGTATCATGGACGAGTAGGCGCGGCGCTGACGGAGAGCCGCCCACGCATGTTCGCGAATGAGGAGAAACCACATGGCAGCGATGAAGCCCCGCACCGGAGATGGCCCGCTGGAGGCCGTGAAGGAGGGCAAGAAGATCGTGATGCGCGTTCCCGCCGACGGTGGCGGACGCCTGGTCGTGGAGCTGACGCCGGAGGAGGCCGCCGAGCTCGGCGCCGCGCTCTCGGCGGTCGGCGCGTAACCCGCACCCGTCTTCCGCAGGCTCCGGAGGATCCGTGACCGGGGTCGCCCCGCAATCGGCCCCCGGCCGCTTCAGTCATGCCCCGTCGACGTCGAGTCGCCGGGTTTTTTGCCGTGGCCGCCCCCGAGGCGCCGCGCCGCCGTCCAGCTGTCGCGGCGACCTCTGGCTCGGCCCATTGACCCTGCCCTTTGGCGGACGCCGCGGGGGTGCCCGGTAGGATTGGCCACCACTCGCCGGCGATTGCGATGGTCGTCGCCGGTCCGCCCCATTTCCGAGGAGGAACAAGGTTGCTCGCCGACATCATCGACGTGCTCGCAGACCCCATCGACGGGTCCCCGCTGCGATGCGGCGACTCCGAGTGGGCGACGCTGAAGTCCGAATCGGGCCATAGCTACGACGTCGCCCGCCAGGGTTACGTGACGCTGGCCGGCGGCGCGGGCCTGCGGTATTCCGGCGATGACGCGAAGATGATCGGCGCCCGCGAGGAGTTCCTCTCCGGCGGGCATTACGCGCCGTTCGTCGAGGCCGTGACCGGCAACGTGCAGGACGTTCTCGACGACGCCGGCGTTGCGGAGGAGGCCAACCCCGCGATCCTGGAGATCGGCGCGGGCACGGGCTACTACCTGGCGCACACGCTCGACGGCGTCGACGGCGCGCGCGGCGTGGGCATCGACGTGTCGGTGCCGGCGGCGAAGCACCTGGCCAAGTGCCATCCGCGCGTCGGTGCGGTGGTGGCGGACGCGTGGGCGCGCCTGCCCATCCGCGACAATTCCATCGACGCGATCACGGTGATCTTCGCGCCGCGCAACGCGGAGGAGTTCGCGCGCGTGCTCAAGCCGGGCGGCCAGGTCGTGGTGCTCACCGCGGCGACGGGGCACCTGGGCGAGCTGCGCCAGCCGCTGGGCATCATCGACGTCGAGCGAGGCAAGGTCGAGCGCATGATCGCCCAGGCCGAGGGTCACCTCGTGCCGGTGGGCGAGCCGGAGCTCGTCGAGTTCCCGATGACGCTCGACCAGGGCGCCATCGCCGCGCAGATCGGCATGAGCCCGTCGGCGCGCCACATCCACCCGGATGTCCTGGCCGAGCGCATCGCCGCCCTGCCGGATCAGATGGAGGTCACCGCCCGCGCGTACGTCACGCGCCTGGGCAAGGCCGAGTAGATCTCTGCTTGACGACGGCCGCTCCCCATCCCGGGGCGGCCGTTTCGTCGTTTCTGGCGCCGCAGACGGGGGCCGTCAGCGCGGGACGCGGACGGTCCAGGCGCCCTCGGCGGTGAAGGCGCCGAAGGCACGGAGGGAGAAGACGGCCGCGCCATCGTCGGCGAAAACCTCGATGGCCGAGCGGTCGACGATGACGTCGATGTGATGGGGCGCCGCGCCACCATCGGGGCCACGGTCGGAGTTCGGGGTGTGCTGCGGCCGCAGGGTCGCCGCGCGCTCGTCGCCGAAGTGATTGGGCACGCCCGCGCCGCGGCGGATCACGGTCACCCGGTCGCCGATCAGTCGCACCGTGACCAGCGGCTCATCGGTCGGCGTGGGCGCGAATTCCGCGCCGAAGTCAGTTCGCCCGGCGGGTGCACCACGCAGCTCGACGACCCCGTCGCCTTCGAGACGCACGCGGAAGACATCTCCGACGTGGCCGTCCCGGGCGGTCGGCAGCGCGTCGCCCGAGGGGAGGACGGGGGATTGGATGAGGTGGCCGTCGTAAAGCATGAGCGTGCGGGCGACGGTGAGGCAGTGGAGCCAGCCCTCCGCGGCGATGGTGGGGTGGTCGTCCTCCTCCGGCATGCCCATCCAGCCGAGCATGACCGGCGCGGCGGCGGGGCCGGTGCCCGCGAAGACCTGCGGGGCGTAGAACTCGAAGCCGTGGTCGAGCTCGGTGAAGGGCGTGGTGACGTGGAACGTGCGGCCCTCGAGACGACCGACCAGGTATCCGCACTGGTAGCGGTTGCGCTGCGCGTCGCCGGCGGCCGCGCGGATGCCCTGGGGCGAGAGGATGAGGACGTCGGCCTCCTCGCCCGTGGCGGCGTCGGTCATGCGCAGCAGATTCGGGCACTCCCACATGTAGCCGCCGGGGGAGGGGCCGTCGATGAGCAGCTCGCGGCCCGCGTCCCACGTGCGGCGGTCGTCGGAAAAGTGGAGCAGAGCGGTGCCGCGATCGTCGTCGGTCCGGGCGCCGAGGAGCATCCGCCACCGGCCCGGCCGGTCGGGGTCTTCGGTGACGATGGGATCGCGGCAGTGCGCGGTGAACCCCGGCGGCGGGCCCGGGATCAGCGGATTGCCCGGGTGCTTGGCGGGGACGCCGAGGGATCCGTCGGGGAGCACCTCGGCCAGCGCCAGATTCTGCGTCGCGCCCCACACGTGGCCGACGGGCACGCCACCGGGGAACTCGGCGGCGAGGCGAGCGGTGCCGTCAGCGCCCTCGAACTCCGCGGGCATGGGCAGGTTGCCGGTGTAGAACAGCTCGACGGCGTCGCCGGGCGACTGCGGGGCGACCGCGCCCCCGGAAAAACACCCGTCGGCGTCGTACGCGTCATCGGGGAACAGGGCCTGCGGGCGGTGCGTCCACGTCAGCAGGTCCTCCGACGTCGCGTAGCCCCAGCCGGTGCGCCGCGGCTCCGCGGGGAAACCCGGGTCGAGCTGGAAGAACACGTGCCAGAGCCCGCCCAACCGGATCAGCCCGTTGGGGTCGTTGAGCCGTCCGCGCTCGGGCGTGAGGTGGAACGCCGGCCTGTACGGGTCTGCGCCGTCATCTCCGCCCGCGCCACCCGCTCCGCCCGCTCGCGCGACCCCCGCCACGCCTAGTCCTTCACCTCGGTGGCGTGGATCTGCTCGTCGAGGTCCTCGGGCGCCAGTTCGGCGTCGGAAAACTCCTCCGACAGCGGAAGCCGCAGCTGCAGGTCGGTGCCGGGGCAGATCTCGATGGTGCCGGACTTCAGCTTGAAGTCGAGCACGTGCCCGCCGCCGGTGCGCGCGTCGTCGATGAAGTGCACGTGGCAGCCGGGCACGGAAATGCCCTTCTCGTACACGGGCGTCCGGAACCCGGCGATGACGCCGCGCACGTTCTCGAAGTCGACGCTTTCGTCGGCCTCGGTCGCCTCGATCATCTTGGGGTACGGGCGGGACTGCTTCACCACCGTCCTCGTCTTCACCCACTCGAATTCGCCCGTGATCCGCAGCGCGTACATGTAATTGGCGCTGGGCACGACGGAGTCGATGTACGGCGTGATGTCGGCGCGGACGCAGTTATCCGGGGCGTCGCGGACGATGTGCGGCACGAAGTTGGTCACCACGGCGTACGGCGTCTTCTGGCTCATCGACGCCTTCGTCGCCGAACCGTCGCCGCGCAGCTGCCAGCACACGCCGTCGACGATCACCATCTCGCCGTCGAGGCCGTCGAACGTGCCGATGCCGAAATTGCCCTTGCCCAGCAGCTCGCCGATGGACATTTCGCCGTCGTAGATGCCGTCGAGCAGCGCCGTCATCAGCGATGCCTGGAAGAACGTATGGCGGGTGGTCGGCAGGTCGGCGGGGTGGCTGCCGCGGGCGGGATTCGCGTTGGTGTTCACGCGTCCCAGGCTAGCCTGCGCGCCGGATCGCGGGCGGCGCCGTCAGGGCCTGCGCCGCGTCCACGACGCCACCTGCTTTGCGACGCCTTCCGTCACCCTCGAGGCCACGCCCCTGTTGTCGGCCACGAGCCTGTAGACGATGGACGCCGGCGCGTTCATGAGGGGGTTGAGCAGGACGGCTCCCGCGAATCTCCAGAAGTAGGTGCGGCCGTGGTCGCGCAGGGCATGCCCGATCGCCCGATGGCCCAGCGCAAGGAATGGAGGGGCCGCCGAAGGAACGGGGGATGCCTCCGAGCGCGGTGACCCTGCACGCGGAGGACCGGCGGGCAGCTGTGCGGACCTCGTCTCCACGTACAGCGCATGACGCTCGATCAGCGTCGCGTCCACGCCGGACTCCTCGAACGGGAAATCCGAGGAAGAGGCGATCTCCAAGGCGGGCGACGGGCCGTCGTCAAGCGTGATGCGGCCCAGCGCGAGGGCCGCACGCGCGCAAAAACCGCAGCCACCGTCGTAAACGAAGGTGGCCGCGGCCTGTGAGGGGATTTGCGGATTCATGCCGAGCGGGCCGGAGACCGGCCTACATCAGGCTCTTGTACACCTCGACGGTGTCCTGGGCGATGGTCTCCCAGCTGAAGACGTCGATCGCGCGCTGCTTGCCCGCCTCGCCGATATTCTTCGCCGCCTCGCGGTCCGAGACCATCTTGTTGACCGCTGCGGCGATGTCGGCCTCGAAGCCGGCCGGGTCGGACTCGTCGTAATGCACCAGGGCGCCGGTCTCGCCGTCGACGACGACCTCCGGAATGCCGCCCACGTCCGAGGCGACGACCGCGGTGCCGCACGCCATGGCCTCGAGGTTGACGATGCCGAGCGGCTCGTAGATCGACGGGCACACGAAGGAATCCGCGGCGGTGAGGATCTCCTGGATCTTCTCCTTCGGCAGCATGTCCTTGACCCAGAACACGCCGTCGCGCTCCGCCTGCAGGTCCGTGACCAGCTGCTCCGTCTCCGCCGCGATCTCCGGGGTGTCCGGGGCGCCGGCGCACAGCACCAGCTGCACGCCATCGTCGAACTGCGAGGCGGCCTTGATCAGGTGGCCCACGCCCTTCTGGCGCGTGATGCGGCCGACGAACGCGACCATCGGGCGCGACGGGTCGACGCCGAGCTCCTCGAGCACCGACCAGCCGTTGGCCTCCTTCGACTCCTCCCACGTGGGGCGCGGGTACCAGAGGCCCGGGTCGATGCCGTTGAGCACCACGTGGACGCGGTCGGGCTCGATGCGCGGGTACGCCTCCAGGATCGCGTCCTTCATGCGCGCCGACACCGCGATGACGCCGTCGGCGTACTCCATGGTGTTCTTCTCCGACCACGAGGATACGTCGTAGCCGCCGGCCAGCTGCTCGCGCTTCCACGGGCGGTGCGGCTCCAGCGAATGCGCCGTGGCCACGTGCGGGATGCCCTTGAGCTTGCCCGTCAGGTGGCCGCCCAGGCCCGCGTACCAGGTGTGGGAATGGACGACCTGGATGTCCGTGGCCGCGGCGGCATCGGCCATGCGCAGGCCCGTGGACAGGGTCTTGATGGCGGGGTTCGCGTCGGCGAGTTCGGGGTCGACGCCGTGGACGAAGCACCCTTCCTCGTCGCGCGGGGCGCCCATGCAATGGACGTCGACGTCGACGCCGTCGAGCCCGCGCATGAAGCGCGTGAGCTCGGTGACGTGCACGCCCGCGCCGCCGTAGATTTCCGGGGGATACTCTCGGGTCATCATCGCAACTCGCATGGTCGCCAGCGTATCCGGATTCACGGGGGTTGGCCGTGGGCGGCGCATGCGGGGGAGGGCCGTGCGGGTGGTGCATCGCGGGGGGCGGATCGGCGCCGCCGCCCGGGCGCGGCCAGCGCGGGTGCCGGTGCGGGGGTAGTCACATCGGAAGCGGCAGAAGGCAAACGCATATAGGTTGGAGGTCGTGAGGAGTCAACCGAATGTCCTGTCCATCGTTCTCGCCGGCGGCGAGGGCAAGCGCCTGTTTCCGCTGACTGCGGACCGTGCGAAGCCCGCCGTTCCGTTCGGCGGGAGCTACCGCCTCATCGATTTCGTGCTGTCGAATCTGGTCAACGCGGGTTACGTCAAGATCTGCGTGCTGACCCAGTACAAGTCCCACTCGCTCGACCGCCATATTTCCCAGGCGTGGCAGTTGTCCGGCATCACCGGCCAGTACGTCACCCCGGTTCCGGCGCAGCAGCGACTGGGCAAGCGCTGGTTCACCGGCTCGGCCGACGCGATCCTGCAGTCCCTCAACCTCGTCTACGACGAGTCCCCGGAGTACGTCATCGTCTTCGGCGCCGACCACGTCTACCGCATGGATCCGGAGCAGATGGTCCAGGCGCACATCGAGTCCGGTGCCGGCGTGACGGTGGCGGGCATCCGCGTCCCCCGCAAGGAGGCGCACGCCTTCGGCTGCATCGACGCCGACGACAACAACCGGATCACCAGCTTCCTGGAGAAGCCGGACGATCCGCCCGGCACCCCGGATGATCCGGAGGCCACGTTCGCGTCGATGGGCAACTACGTGTTCACCACGGATGCCCTGGTCGAGGCCATCAAGCGCGACTCGGAGAACGAGGACTCGGACCACGACATGGGCGGCGACATCATCCCCATGCTCGTGGGCGAGGGCGAGGCCTACGTCTACGACTTCAAGGACAACTACGTCGCGGGCGAGACCGAGCGCGACAAGGGTTACTGGCGCGACGTCGGCACCATCGACGCCTTCTACGAGGCGAACATGGACCTGATCTCCGTCCACCCGGTGTTCAACCTCTACAACAAGAAGTGGCCGATCCATACCTTCGCGGACGAGAATTTGCCGCCGGCGAAGTTCGTCCAGGGCGGCATCGCCCAGGCCTCCATGGTCGGCGCGGGCACCATCGTTTCCGGCGGCACCGTGCGCAATTCGGTGCTGAGCACCAACGTCATCGTCGAGGATGGCGCGACCGTCGAGGGTTCGGTGCTGTTCCCGGGCGTGCGCGTCGGCCGCGGTGCCGTGGTGCGCCACGCGATCCTGGACAAGAACGTCGTCGTCGGCGACGGCGAGATCATCGGCGTGGATCATGAGCGCGACGCCGAGCGCTTCAAGATCAGCCCCGGTGGCGTCGTGACCGTCGGCAAGGGCGAGGTCATTTAGTTTCCCCGGTCCTCGTCCGCCGCAGCGATGCGGTGGGCGGGGGCCGTGGCCTGTCGCGGTGGCGCGTGGTTGCGCTTTTCCGCTTGACGACGTCCCGGCGTTCATCCATTCCGGCGTTTTGACTCCCCGGCTCCCGCCCCGGTTTTCGGCGGGCATGGCCGCGGTGCGTGACTTTCACGTGCCGCGGCTTTTTTGGTGCGCGTTGGCGTCGTCAAGCTTTGTGGTGCTTAAGCTGTGCGGTCCTGGCGCGATGACGCTTATCAGTGAATAATGGTCATCACTGGGTCGCGGCGATCCGCGGATCCGGGCCGTGGCCGACGCGTCGCGGGCAATGATGGACGAACGAGGAATGAGGAGACCATGACGGATTCGACCAAGCAGGACCAGAACGGAACCGGCGAGGCCACTGCCAAGACCCTCGAGGGGCGCCGCGTGGCGGTGCTCGCGGGGCAGGGCGTCGAGCAGGTCGAGCTGACCGAGCCGATGCGCGCGATCCGGGCCGCCGGCGGCGAGCCGTCGATCGTGTCCTACTCCGAGGGTTCCTTCGTGGCCATGAACGGCGACTGGGAGCATGCGGATTCCTTCGTCGTCGACGTCGACGTCGACGAGGCGGAGGTCGACGATTTCGACGCGCTCGTGCTGCCGGGCGGCACTCTCAACGCCGATGCCGGGCGCATCGAGGAGGGCGTGCTGCGGTTCGTGAAGGCGTTCCACGAGACAGGCCGACCGGTCGCGGCCATCTGCCACGCGCCGTGGATCCTCATCGACGCCGGTCTGGCGTCGGGCACGAAGCTGACGTCGTACGTGTCGTGCAAGGCCGACCTGGTCAACGCCGGGGCGGATTGGGTGGATGAGCCGCTGGTCGTCGACGGGAACATCATCACCTCGCGCAATCCCGGCGACCTCGAGCAGTTCAACGCGGCCATCATCGAGGCGACCGCCAACGCGCGGTAGACGCCGGGCCCTCGGGGGCTCAGGGCCTTCATGGGGCCTCACGGGGCTTCACATTCGACGAGATCGCGATTCCGCAGTGGGATCGCGATCTCGTCGCCGTATCCGGGGCTTCACGTTCTGCGAGTGTGCGCTGGAGGGGCCGTACCGCACATTCGCGGACGCTCATTGCGGTGTTCGCGGGCCGCCAGCGTCAAACGATCAACGCTTCGGAAATCCGGCCGCTGAAACCGCAGGTGGTCAGAAGTGCTACTCGGGAGCGTTGACCGTATGACACTAAGGCGCATCATGCGAAGCCGTCGGTGAGCGGAAGTGGGAAAGACACCGAGCCGTCGGTGAGCGGAAGAGGGGAAAGGCACCGGGCGACGGAAAGGGGTGGGGAGCGGTCAGTAGTGCGCGAAGACGCGGCGGTTGATCCCGTCCAGGCGAATGGTCCCGCCGTACGGCAGGATCCACTGCGGCCGCGTGTGGCCGAACGGGATTCCCACGCACACGGGCGCCGACGGGTTGTACGCCGCCACGGCGGAGATGATGGCGTGCGCCTGATCGTCGGAGTACCCGCGACGGGCAGCCTCATCCGGGGTCTCGGCGAACGTCGCGGTCGGAGGGCATGCCGCGATGACGCCGGCGACTTCGCCGAGGATGCCGTTTTCGCCCAGTGCCCGCATCCACCGCCGCACCCACGTCGCCGGCGGCACTTCCTCGGAGGTTTCGACCATGAGGATCGCGCCACGCACGTCTTCGGGGCGGGGGAATCTCCCCGACATTCCAATCTCCACCAGCGATTCCAAGCATCCGCCCCACGTTGGCCCGGCGACGTCGAGCGCGGGCCCGGCCCACTCCCAGGGGCGCGTCAGGCGGCGCTCGCCGAATTCGGTCAATGCCGCCGTCGATGCCCAATCGACGCCGAAGTCCTCCAACTCGCCGGGGTCGGTGAGCTCGATCTCCACTGCACCGCCCACGCGTTCGGTGTGATCCATGCCGACTGCGCGGTCGCGTCCGGCGACGGCGTGTGCGCCGTTTTCTTCTGCGGCGTCATCGGCGCCGAAAAGCGCCGCGCGCAATGAGCGCAGGTGAACGTCGTCGATGCGCGGCCCGGAGCCGAGGTGCACCTGGGTGGAGCCGCCGTAGAACCCGCCGACGCCGAGCCGGTGCAGGTGGTTGAGCAGATGCGTGTTGTCCGAGTATCCGAAGAATGGTTTGGGGTTGTCGCGGAGGACGTCGTCGTCGAGAAGCGGGATCACGGTGACCTGGTCCTCGCCGCCGAGGGTCGCGAACACCGCCCGGATGCCGGGGTCGGCGAAGGCCGCATGGATGTCGGCGGCTCGGTCGGCGGGGGAGGATGCGTGACGACGGGTCGTCGGGAACTCGACCGGCGTCAGCCCCAGCTCATCCCGGATCCGTCGAAGGGCCTGCTCGTGGACGTGCGGCCCGATGGCGGGCGCGGCGAAAGAGGGCGAGACGACGGCGACGCGGTCGCCCGGGCGCACGCGGTCGAAGGGGGCGCGGTCGATGCCCGGGCCCATGCGCGGCGCTACTTCTTGATCAGCGCGATGGCGCCCGCGCCGATCGGCATGCGGGTCACCAGCGCATCCTCGCGCTCGAGGAGATGCTGCTCGGCCTCGCGGGCCGCCACGGTGTCGCGGTCACGGCGGGACTCGTCGGCGATGGTTCCGTCGAGGAGCACGCCGGCGAAGATGAGGACGCCGCCGTCGGAAAGCAGGGGCCAGGCCCGCTCGCGGAACGCGGCGACCTCGGCGGGGGCGACGTCGGCGTAGATGAGGTCGTACGCGCCCGGCGCCAGGCGGCCCAGCACGTCGAGCGGGCGCGACGGCAGGAAGCGGTGGCGCGACGAGCCGATGCCCGCGCGGCGGAAAGCGTCGCGGGCGAGCTTCTGGTGCTCGATCTCGGGATCGATGCACGTGAGCACGCCGTTGTCGGGCATGCCGGCGAAGAGGTGAAGGCCGACGACGCCGACGGCCGGGGTCGCGGCGACGGCGGCGGGCCCATCCGGGCGGCGGGCGGAAGCCAGCGCGGCGAGCGCGGTGAGCGTGCCGCCGGCGACGGCGTCGGGGACGGGCAAGCCGAATTCGGCGGCGTCGTCGCGCGCGCCGGCCAGGGCGTCATCGGCCACGGCGGTGGCGTTGATGTGGGCGCTCATGGCGTCGAGGGCGGAGATCGGAGCTGCGGAATCGGTCACGGGGCCGAGTTTAGGGTCGTCTGCGCCATGGTCGCGGGAGGGCGCGCCGGGGAAGCCCATGTCCGAGCGGGTGAATCAGGTGCACCCGGGGTGGTTCGTTGCCGAATTGGAACTGTACTCACACGGGACTATCAGGTTAAGGTCAATGGACCCCCAGGTGAATAGGGCAAGGTACCTGCCATGAACGACGAAGGCTCTTCCCGCGCACGCATCGATGCACCGCTCGACGCGCGTGACACGGCCGATGCCGATTCCGCCGCCGCGCTCGAGGTTTCCGGGCATGAGCGGGCCGATAATCTTTCCGGCACGGCGGCCTTCGACGCGGGCGAGGGGGACATGCCCACGTGGTCGCAGCTCGTGGAGGAGCATGGCGACAGCGTCTACCGCCTGGCCTTCCGCCTCACGGGCAATCCGCACGATGCGGAGGATCTCACGCAGGAAACGTTCATGCGCGTGTTCCGCTCGCTGAAGCGCTACAAGCCGGGCACGTTCCAGGGGTGGCTGCACCGCATCACCACGAACCTGTTCCTGGACATGGTCCGCCATCGCCAGACCATCCGCATGGAGGCGCTGCCCGAGAACTACGACCGCGTGCCGGGCACGGCGCCGACGCCGGAGCAGGTGTACGCGGACGCGAACCTGGACCCGGATCTGGAGCGCGCATTGGCGGCCCTGCACCCGGATTACCGTGCCGCGGTCGTGCTTTGCGACGTCGTGGGACTGACCTACGAGGAAATCGCCGACACGCTCGGCGTGAAGATGGGCACCGTCCGCTCCCGAATCCACCGCGCCCGCACCCAGCTGCGCGCTCACCTGGAGGCCGCGGAGCGCGAGCGCGAAGAGCAGGCCAGCTTCTCCCACGTCCGGTAGGTTTCGCCGGCGCGAAGAATGGCCGGCCGCCATCCATCGGGCCGCGCGCATTCGCCGGGGTTCGCTTGGCCCCTCGGCGTCTGCGCATCATCCGGTCGGCCGCCGTTTCGCCCAGGGCGAACCACGGCGCCTGTTTTCTTCGCGCCGCCCCTCCGTTCGCGCCGGTATCGTGGACGGGAGAATCTCAGGAGCCCGCGGGGAGCCCGCGGGCCGGGGCCCGAGTGAAGGAGGCGCGACATGGCGGCACCGCATTCCGAGTTCGCGTCGACCGATCATCTGGGCGCCGAGGCGGTGGTGGCGTTCGTTGACGGGGAACTTGGCGCGTCGGCGCATCGTAGGGCGCAGGCGCATTTGTTGGCGTGCGGGGAGTGCCGCCGCGAAGTCGCCCGGCAGCGCCAGGCCGCCCGCCGTCTCCGGGACTCCGGTGAATTGCACATTCCGGCGGACCTGCGGGAGCGGCTGGCGTCGCTGTCCCGGGAGCAGATGCCCGAGAATGCGCCCGGCGCCCGCAGGCTGTCACACCGCCGCCCCGACTCGCTGTCGGCATTCGTGGAATCCGCGTGGCGCCACTTGCGCAAGCCGAGGAACGGCCAGTGACGGGGCCCGACGAGAATCCCGTGCCCGGGCGGCACGACCGCGAGGCTTCGGGGCCGTGGACTGAACCGACTCCGGGAGCGGAACCGGGTCCGGGCCGCAGCCCATACGAGCGCCCGGCGGGAGTGGTCGGCGGATCGGATCCGCGCCACCGCGCCGCGAACCTCGGCGCGCAGGACGGGGGCGAGGCGGGAATCGACGGGATCGTCTCCGCCGACGCCATTTCCGGTGGCCCCGCGGGGATCCGCCGTGACCCGGCCGCGTACGCGGCGTTCGCGCCCAGCGGACGAGCTCACCAGGGTCTGCAGTTGCCGCCCGAGCGGGGGAGCGGCGGGGCGTCGTCAAGCGGGAAAAACGGCGACGGGCTGTTCGGCGACACCGAAAAGCCCGCCGACGACGGCTATTCGCCGTGGGCGGACCCGCGCACCCGGATGGTCACCGGCGAGGCCGCGCGGAAGGAGAAGCGGCGCAAGTCCGAACGCGTCGTGCCCGTGCCGCGCGTCGACGTGCGCGAGGCGACGTTCGGCCGGATCGTGCCGTGGCGATACCTCGCGTTGGGCGCCGCCGTGGTGCTCGCGCTCGGCGGGATCGGCGGATTCGCCGGCGGCTGGGCGGGCAAGACGTTCCGCGCCGACCATGAGCGCGTCGAACTGCGGCAGGTCGAGGGGCGGCCCGGCTCCGGCGACCTGACCGAGATCGGCGACGTCGCCCAGCGCGTGCAGCCCGCCGTCGCCGCGATCAACATCGGGGCCGCCGGGATGAGCGGCGTCGGCTCCGGCGTGGTCATCGACGACGTCGGGCACATCCTGACCAACAATCACGTCGTCTCCGGCGTGGCCGAACGCCCCGATGCCGAGCTGACCGTGACGTTCGCCGCCGGCGGCGACGGGCGCAGCGTGCCGGCCACCGTCGTCGGGCGCGACCCCAAGACCGACCTGGCCGTGATCAAGGTCGAGGACGTTTCCGGCCTCACCGTCGCCGAGCTCGGTGATTCCGCGCAGGTCAAGGTGGGCGACACCGTCATCGCCATGGGCTCGCCGCAGGGCCTCAACGGCACGGTGACCTCGGGCATCGTCTCCGCCCTCAACCGGCCGGTGCGGCTGGCCGGCGAGGGCACCGACACCGACGGCGTCGCCGACGCGATCCAGACCGACGCGTCCATCAACCCCGGCAACTCCGGCGGGCCGCTGGTGGATCTGCGCGGGGCGGTGATCGGCATCAACACCGTCATCTACTCCGTCTCGGGCGGGTCCCAGGGCCTCGGTTTCGCCATCCCCATCAACATGGCCAAGGGCATCGCCGAGCAGCTCATCGCCGGCGAGGCGCCCGTCCACCCCGACATCGGCGTCACCGCCCGAACCTCGTCGAACGGGGCGCTGATCGGGGCGGAGGTCGCCACCGTCGTGCCCGGCGGGCCCGCGGACGCGGCCGGCATCCGCGAGGGCGACGTCATCACCGCCGTCGGCGACCGGTCGGTGGGATCGGCCGACGAACTGACCGTCGCCATCTGGACGGCCGGCCCCGGCGAGCCCGTCCGCGTGACGCTGTTGCGAGACGGCCAGCGCATGGAGCTCGACGTCACTCCCGAGGGCTAGGGCGAGAAGGGGCAGATGGGCGTCGCAAAGCAAACCCGCCCACCATGCCCCGCCCCGGCCCTGCAATCGGGGGGCGCGGCGGCTAAGGTGGGTTCCCGTGTTCTCTAATGTCGGTTGGGGAGAGATCCTCCTCATTCTCATCGTCGGCCTGGTGCTGATCGGGCCCGAGCGGCTGCCGCACATCATCACCGATGTGCGCGCGATGATCCTCGCCGCCCGCACCGCGATCGACGACGCCCGACAGAGCATCACCGGCGAGTTCGGCGAGGACTTCGACGACCTGCGCAAGCCGCTCGGCGAGCTCGGCGAACTGCGCAAGCTCAACCCCAAGACCGCGCTGACGCGCACGCTTTTCGACGGCGACGACACCTACCTCGACCTGCTCACCGGCAAGCCCGCCGCAGGTGGAGGGGCCGCCGCGGGCGATGGGGCCGCTGGTGCTGCTGGTGCTGCTGGTGCGGCGGGTGCCGCTGGTGCCGCTGGTGCCGCTGGTGCCGCTGGTGCC
>NZ_DURI01000362.1 GCF_012837295.1 Corynebacterium sp.
ACACAGGTATGACAGCACCACGTCGTGCCGCGACACTGAACCGACCGAACATGGTCAGTGTCGGGACGATCGTGTTCCTGTCTCAGGAATTGATGTTCTTCGCCGGCATGTTCGCGATGTACTTCGTATCGCGCGCGAACGGCCAGGGAGAATCGTGGGATTGGGGTACCGGCCACCTCAACGTCCCGTACGCACTGGTGATCACTGTGATCCTGGTGTCGTCTTCGTTCACCGCCCAGTGGGGCGTGTTCGCGGCCGAGCGGGGCGACGTGTTCGCCCTGCGCAGGTGGTATGCCCTTTCGACGCTGCTGGGAGCGATCTTCCTGGTCGGCCAGGGTTACGAGTACTTCACCCTGGTCGGCCACGGTCTGACCATCCAGAACTCCGTCTACGGTTCGGTCTTCTTCATCACCACCGGCTTCCACGCCGCGCACGTCCTCGCGGGCGTGCTGGCGTTCGGCGTGGTGCTGATCCGCACCTTCAAGTCGAAGTTCACCCCGGCGCAGGCGACGGCCGCCATCGTGGTCTCGTACTACTGGCACTTCGTCGACGTCGTGTGGATCGGCCTGTTCATCACCATCTACTTCATCCAGTAGGCCGTAACGGCCGACACCGCCGGTGCGGCCTACTACAGCCATCCACTTTCCACGCACAACAAAGGGAAAAAGATGGAAAACCATAACCCCGCAGCTGAGGACCGCACGTCCTCCGCGGCGGCCGGCCGCAAGGCCAAGGGCCGCCGCAAGATGCGCCGCACCGTCTCCGGTGTCATGGCGCTCGCCCTCGCCCTCACGGGCGCGGGCTTCCTGGCCAATGCCGTGACCCCCGACGCGCAGGTCGCCACCGCCCAGCAGGACGAGGCGGCGCTGATCCAGCAGGGCAAGGAGATCTACGACGTCGCGTGCATCACGTGCCACGGCGCCAACCTCCAGGGCGTCAAGGACCGCGGCAAGTCCCTCATCGGCGTCGGCGAAGGCGCGGTGTACTTCCAGGTGCACTCCGGCCGCATGCCGATGCTCCGCAACGAGGCGCAGGCCGCCCGCAAGACCCCGCGCTACTCCGAGGAGCAGACCCTCGCCCTCGCCGCGTACGTGCAGTCGCACGGCGGCGGCGCCGGCATCGTCCGCGACGAGGACGGCAGCATCGCCATGGAGTCCCTCCGCGGCAAGAACGCCGGCCCGAATGGCGAGATCGATCCCCTCGACGTCGCCCGCGGCTCCGAGCTGTTCCGCCTGAACTGCGCGTCCTGCCACAACTTCACCGGTCGTGGCGGCGCCCTCTCCGGCGGCAAGTACGCCCCGATCCTGGATCCTGCCAACGAGCAGGAGCTGTACCAGGCCATGCTCACCGGCCCGCAGAACATGCCGAAGTTCTCCGATCGCCAGCTCACCGCTGACGAGAAGAAGGACCTCATCGCCTACATCAAGAACTCGGCGGAGACCCCCGGCCCGTCCGGTTACCCGCTCGGCGGCCTCGGCCCCGTGACCGAGGGCCTGTTCATGTGGATTGCCGGCATCGTCGCCCTCGTGGCGGCCGCACTCTGGATTGGATCCCGACAGTGACCGACAACGTGAAGAAGAACTACAGCTCCGACGAGCTGTCGAAGATGAGCAACGACGAGCTCGCCCGCCTGGGCACCGAGCTCGACGACGTGACCATCGCCTACCGCAAGGAGCGCTTCCCCATCGCCGGTGATCCGGCGGAGAAGCGCGCGGCGGCCGGCGTCATCTTCTGGCTGGCCCTCGCGGTCGTCCTCGGCCTGGCGTTCATCGCCGTCTACCTCTTCTGGCCCTGGCAGTACAAGGGCCACGGCGACGACGGCCTGTGGATGTACACCCTGTACACCCCGATGCTGGGCATCACCATCGGCGGTTCGATCATGGCCCTGGGCGTCGGCGCGGTGAAGTACACCAAGCGCTTCGTGCCCGAGGAGATCTCGGTTCAGCGCCGCCACGACGGCGCGTCCTCCGAGACCGACCAGAAGACCATCGTCGCCCTGCTGAACGACTCCTGGGAGACGTCGACCCTCGGTCGCCGCTCCGCCATCAAGGGTCTGCTCGGCGCCGGCGCGGTCCTGGCCGGCATCGGCATGGTCCTGCCGCTCGGCGGCATGATCAAGAACCCGTGGAAGCCGCGCCACGAGATGGACATCACCGGCGACGGCACCCTCTGGACCACGGGCTGGACCCTGGTCGAGCAGGGCAAGAAGGTTTACCTGGGCCGCGACACCGGCGCCATCGCCGAGGAGGGAAGCCACGGCTTCTCCTTCACCGGCGTTTCCCGCCTGGTCCGCGTCCGCCCGGAGGACCTGTCCGCCGGTGCCATGGAGACCGTCTTCCCCCTGCTGGAGGAGGACGTCAACGACGGCGACAAGTACTCGCCGGAGGCCGAGGTCTACGAGGCTCACATGCACTCGATCCACGGCTCCCGCAACTCCGTGATGCTCATCCGCCTGCGCTCGAGTGACGCCGCCCGCGCCACCCTGCGCGCCGGCCAGGAGGACTTCCACTACGGCGACTACTTCGCCTACTCCAAGATCTGCACGCACATCGGTTGCCCGACCTCGCTGTACGAGGCCCAGACCAACCGAATCCTGTGCCCCTGCCACCAGTCGCAGTTCGACGCCCTGCAGTACGGCAAGCCGGTCTTCGGCCCGGCCGCCCGTGCGCTGCCCGAGCTGCCCATCGATGTCGACGAGGACGGATTCCTCTACGCCAACGGCAACTTCATTGAGCCCGTCGGCCCGGCCTTCTGGGAGCGTCAGTCATGAGCAACTCCAATAACCGCGTCGCCTTGATGGCGCGCAACATGGACGACCGCTACACCATGTCGTCCGGCATCCGCCGTCAGATCAACAAGGTCTTCCCCACGCACTGGTCCTTCATGCTGGGCGAGATCGCGCTGTACAGCTTCATCGTGCTGCTGCTCTCCGGCGTCTACCTGACCCTCTTCTTCGATCCGTCGATGTCGAAGGTCATCTACGACGGCGCCTACGCGCCGCTCAACGGCGTGGAAATGTCCCGCGCCTACGAGACCGCCCTGCAGATCTCGTTCGAGGTCCGCGGCGGCCTGTTCATCCGCCAGGTCCACCACTGGGCCGCGCTGCTGTTCGCCATCTCGATCATGGCGCACATGTTCCGCATCTTCTTCACCGGTGCGTTCCGCAAGCCGCGCGAGGCCAACTGGGTCATCGGCTGCATCCTGCTGCTGCTCTCGGTCGCCGAGGGCTTCATGGGCTACTCCCTGCCGGACGACCTGCTCTCCGGCGTCGGCCTGCGAATCATGTCGGCGATCATCATCGGCCTGCCGGTGATCGGCACCTGGATGCACTGGATGATGTTCAACGGCGACTTCCCGGGCGACATCATCATCCCGCGCCTGTACATCGCCCACGTGCTGATCATCCCGGCCCTGCTGCTCGGCCTCATCGCCGCGCACCTGGCGCTGGTCTGGTACCAGAAGCACACCCAGTTCCCCGGCCCCGGCCGCACGGAGAACAACGTCGTCGGCGTCCGCATCATGCCGGTCTTCGCCCTCAAGGCGATGACCTTCGGCCTGATCAACATCGGCTTCATGGCCTTCCTGGCCGGCGCCTTCCAGATCAACGCGATCTGGAACCTGGGCCCGTACAACCCGTCGCAGGTTTCCGCCGGTTCGCAGCCGGACATCTACATGCTGTGGACGGACGGTGCGGCGCGAGTCATGCCGGCGTGGGAGCTCTACATCGGCTCCTACACCATCCCCGCCGTCGTGTGGGTGGCGCTGCTGCTCGGCCTGCTGGTCGTGCTGCTCTTCGCCTACCCGTTCATCGAGGCGAAGATGACCGGCGACAACGCCCACCACAACCTGCTGCAGCGCCCGCGCGACGTTCCGGTTCGCTCCGGCATCGGCGCCATGGCCCTGGTGTTCTACACCCTGCTGACCCTGTCGGGCGGCAACGACCTGATCGCGTACCACTTCCAGATCTCGCTGAACGCGATGACCTGGGTCGGCCGCATCGGTCTGATCCTGCTCCCGCCGATCGCGTACTTCGTCACGTACCGCATCTGCATCGGCCTGCAGCGTTCTGACCAGGCCGTCCTGGAGCACGGCATCGAGACCGGCGTCATCGACCAGCTGCCCTCGGGCGCCTTCATCGAGGTGCACCAGCCGCTGGGCCCGGTGGACGAGCACGGTCACCCGATCCCGCTCGAGTACCAGGGTGCGTACGTGCCGAAGACGATGAACCAGCTCGGTGCGGGCGGCGCCCCCGGCCGCGGCGGTTGGTTCTCCCCCGACTCGCGGGACATCGCCGACGAGGCGAACCGCATCGAGGCCGAGAATCACCACGAGCAGGCTCAGATGTTCCGCGACCTCGAGGCCCGCAACGCCGAAGCGCGTCGCGAACTCGACAAGTAGGACATAGCGCCCCAACTGCGCTCGACGAACCGCCCCGGCGGCGAGATGAAAATCTCGCCGGCGGGGCGGTTCCGCGTTTCCGGGGTCGGGGCTTCTTTGCGTGACGACGGCCCACCTCCCCTCCGCCCACCGTTCCCGGTGCGCCTTCTCCCGCCACTTCGCCCCGGCAACACCGCCGCGCCCCCACTTCGCCGCTATTCAGTCAACTCTCAGGCGCGTAGGCTGGATACATGAACATCTGACGCCTCCAGTCGCGCCCGCCGGCGTCGTCAGGCAATCGCGTCCAACCGATGCGTCGCCCGCCACGGCCGGCCTACCGCGACCACTCCCCTCCCCCGCCCGTTTTCCGTATTGCAGGAGGCGCCGCCATGGCCGAATCCCCGCTCCCCTTCATCGACGGCTCCGCCACCCAGCTGGTGGCCAATTCCGTCAACTACGACTACGAGGGCACGCCCGTGCTCCGCGACGTGAACATGACCGTCTCCGCGGGCGACGTGCTCGGGCTCGTCGGCGACAACGGGGCCGGCAAGTCCACGCTGCTGTGGCTGCTGTCGGGCCGGCGGAAGCCGACGTCGGGGTCCGTGAAGCACGTGGGCACGCGCGTGCTCGGCTCCCAGGAGCTGGAGGCGCCGTTCGAGTCGACGGGGCGGATGCTCGTCGATGAGGCGCTGGGGCCGTCGAAACGTCGCCTGCAGGCGCTGGAGGAGGCCGCGGAGGCGATGTCCGTGGCCGAGTCGCCCGAGGCCGCGGCGGCCGCCGAGAAGGCCTATTCCACGCTGTTCTCGGATGTCATGGCCCACGACGACTGGAACGCGGAGCACCACGCGGAGGTCGTGCTCGACTACCTCGGCCTGTCCGGCGACGGCCCCGAGGGTCCGCTGCTCGACCAAAAGTCCGTGGAGCTCTCCGGCGGCCAGCGCGCCCGGCTGGGGCTGGCGCTCACGCTGATCCGCAAACCCGAGATCCTGCTTCTCGACGAGCCGACCAACCACCTCGACGACCGCGGCCGCCAGCTCGTCATCGACACCATCAACGCCCACCCCGGCGTCGTCGTCGTGGCCACCCACGACCGCGATTTCCTCGACGCCGTGTGCACCGTCATCGGCGACCTCGTGCCGGGCCGCGAGGGCATCGGCATGTTCCGCGGCAACTACACCGACTACGACACGCACCGCCGCCACGAACGCCAGCTGTGGGAGCACCAGTGGCGCACCGAGCAGCACGAGAAGGCGCGGCTGGAAAAGACCATCGACACCGCGAACGAGGACTCCGGGCCCGTGCGCGCGAAGAGGGACAACGAGAAGATGGGCTACGACCACGCCGGCGGCCGCGCCGACCGCCAGGTCGCCCGCCGCATCCGGTCGGCCCGCCAGCGACTGGAAGAACTCGAGGAGGACGGCGTGGCCAAGCCGCCGGCGCTCCTCGGCTTCGATGCGCCGCTGACAAAGCCGCTGTCCACCAAGCGCGCGCCGGCGGGCAGCGACGAGGACTTCCACGTCAAACTCCGCGGCGTCGTCGTCCCCGACCGCATCCACGTCGGGTCGCTGACCATCCGCCCCGGCGACACCATCGTGGTCACCGGCCCGAACGGCGCCGGCAAGTCGACGCTGCTGAAGGTGATGCTCGGCCAGGTCGCGCCGGCCGCCGGCGAGATGCGCATCGGCCAGGAGGCCCGCATTTCGATGCTGGCGCAGGAGCAGGATTGGGCCGATCCGTCGCTAAGCCCCAACCAGCTTTACGACGACAACCCGTCCCCCACCGTCACCCTCGAGGACCTGGGGCTGCTCACCGCCCGCGACGCCAAGCGGCCCGTGGGCGACCTGTCGGTGGGCCAGCAGCGGCGCGTGGCACTGGCGCTGGTCGTCGCCGATCCTCCGGACATCCTGCTTCTCGACGAGCCCACCAACCACCTGTCCGTCGATCTCATCGAAGAGGTGCAGGACGCCATCGCCGAGGCCGAGGGCACCATCATCGTGGTGACCCACGACCGCCGCATGGTCGATCGCCTCGAGGCGCGGCACCTCGTCGTCGAGGAAGGCGAAGTCACCGAGCTGCCGCGGGGCAAGAAGCCCGTCGAGTTCGCGTAGCAGGGGCCTTGCCGGGGACTCCGCGGCTCCGGCCCCCCGGCTACGCGGCTCGACGGCTCCACCGAGGCCGTCCCCGAACCTTGCAGGGGCCTCGCCCCACAGATAGACGTCCAGTGGTCAGAAAGACTTGGTTATCCACCTCTTTCTGACCACTGGACGTCTTTCTCCGCCGGATCGGGCCTGACGCGGACCGATTCTTCCCCGTTTCCCTCCGCGCCCGCTCCGATACTCCCTGCGGTTCGGTTCCCCGCTGCCCCAAGCGTCCCACGCCCCGGTCCCCCGCGTCCCCGCCCTCCTTGCCCCGCACAGATACCTACGTTCCGGCCACATACTCACGTTCAAACGTGGGTATCTGGCCCGAACGTAGGCATCTCCGGGCCCCCTCGCCGCCACGCACCCGCCCCCGCCCCCACGCACGCGGAAACCCCGCCACCGGAAGGCCGGGTGGCGGGGTTCTGTCGCGTCCGCGTCAGGTGATCGCGGGGATCACCGTCGCGGGCTGCCGGTGAGGTGGTTCCTCTCCGGCGGGCCGGTGA
>NZ_DURI01000363.1 GCF_012837295.1 Corynebacterium sp.
CGCATGGTCGATCGCCTCGAGGCGCGGCACCTCGTCGTCGAGGAAGGCGAAGTCACCGAGCTGCCGCGGGGCAAGAAGCCCGTCGAGTTCGCGTAGGCGGCGCGAGCGGCGCCTCCGCGGCCAGTACGCAGATGGATGCCCAGTGCACGGGAGGGGGTCCGCCACCTCCATCCACGCGCTGGGCCTCAATCTGCCTCGGTCCGAGCCAGTGCCCGGTCCCTCGCGGTTCGAATGGCGGAGACGGCCTCAATCGGATCGTCGGCCCATAGCGCAATTTCCGTTACCGTCTCCATCGGCTTCTTCTTCCACGGAATCCATGTCGGAGGTTGTGCCTGCGCAGAGTCAGCGTCGGGTAAAAGGGTGACATGGACGTTCGCCCCTTGGCCGTTGGCCAACGTCAGCACGCCACCGTCGACGGCGTATTGTTCTGCCGCATAGTCGCGGGACACCACGGCCTCCGCCACGTCGGCGACGTCGATTCTCGCGATGATTGTCCGGCCACGCTTGAGCACCAGCTCCGGCCCGACCGTGTGCGGATGCACCGCTCGCTGGCCGATGAGGCCCCACAGGATCACCAGCGAGTAGATCGAGACCAGCGCCAACACGACCCGCACCGCAGGCCACGGCAGGAGCAGTTCGAGCGCGATGATCTCGATGATCGTCGCAACCGTCATCATTCCGGGTATCCCCCACAGCCCCGTTTCGGCGGGTATCGGAACCTTCCCGGGTGCCACGACCCGCTTTCGCCGCATCAGCCGGATCAGATCGGCCCACACGCGAATCTCGTTCCGGAAAAGCCATACCGCCGGATGCCGCTTCAATAGCCGAGCCAACCGGCCGGGCAATACCCGTTTCACTTTCCCCCACCCGCATCCAGGTTGGATTCGACGGCCGATGAGTTCGCCACCAGGTACTCGAAAAGCTCGGCTTGAGCTCCCGTCAGCTTCGCGTCGTCGACGGTGATCGGAACGTCTCCCGGCTGGAGTGTTTCGGTCAACCCTCGGAAAACCCCCTGACGCTGGCCGAGAATCACCTCTTCGCACAGCCGGTGCACCACCTCGTTGCCGTCGCCGGGCCTTCCCGGGGGCAGACGGCCGAGAGCGATCCACGCCGTGGCCGCCCGATGGGTGAACCCGATGCAGGCATCATCCTTCAGGTTCCGGCGAAGCAATGCCCATGTGTCCTCTGTGGCGACGCCGGACAGCGCCATAAGTTCGAGGGAGGCGAGCTCGGACTCCGCGTGAGCCTCCAGGTCGGTGTCGGCGCACGGCACCTCCTCGGCGTCTCCGCCCATCACCGCAGCCCGGACTCCCTCGCGAATGTCCGGCGGCAATCCGAAAGTGCCGTCGAGCATCGACTGCAATCGATCTCGTTGGAGCATCAACTCGTCAATGCGACCATCGAGATCCTGCAAAGCCACTGATAGGACCTTGCGTTCATCGGCACCCATACCCGGGCCCATCTCGGCGACGGTCCGCAGGGGAACGCCCGCTTCCACGAGCGCTCGTATCCGCAGCACTCGTGCCACATCGGAGATGCCGTAGTCGCGGTAGCCGGAAGAGTTGCGCGGAGGCTCCGGAAACGCGCCCGCGAAATGATAGTGCCGTATGGCTCGGGTGGAACAGCCTGCAGCCCGAGCGAGATCGGATATGCGCATGACTACATCGTGCACCTTGACGCCGCGTCAAGGTCAAGGCCAGTTTCATCGAACTACCCAACCCCCCTCCACGCACGCGGAAACCCCGCCACCGGAAGGCCGGGTGGCGGGGTTCTGTCGCGTCCGCGTCAGGTGATCGCGGGGATCACCGTCGCGGGCTGCCGGTGAGGTGGTTCCTCTCCGGCGGGCCGGTGA
>NZ_DURI01000364.1 GCF_012837295.1 Corynebacterium sp.
GACGCCGCCCGCACCGCCATCGCCGCGGAGCTGAACAAGGCCCGCGCCGATGCCTCGGCCGCCGCCAAGCGCGTCGCGGAGCTCACCGACGGGGCCCACCGCGGCGACATCGCCCGGGCGGAGGCGCAGCTGCGCGTCGACCAGGCGGAGGAGACGATCGTCGACCAGCTCGGCGTGCCCGTCGCCGACCTTCTCGAATCCCACGCGCCGGGGGAGGACTTCGACCGCGCCGAGGCCGAGGCCCGCCTCAAGCAGGCGGAAAAGGACCTGCGGGTGCTCGGCCGCGTCAACCCGCTGGCGCTCGAGGAATTCAAGGCGATGGAGGAGCGCCACGACTTCCTGGCCACCCAGCTCGACGACGTCCGCCGGGCGCGCAAGGACCTCCTCGACGTCGTCGACGACGTCGACGAGACCATCCTGCGGCTGTTCACCGAGGCATGGCTGGATGTGGAGCGGGAGTTCCCGAAGGTCTTCGACACGCTCTTCCCGGGCGGCGAAGGCCGGCTGATCCTCACCGAGCCCGACGACATGCTGGCCACCGGCATCGAGGTCGAGGCCCGGCCGCCGGGCAAGAAGGTCAAGCGGCTGTCTCTGCTGTCCGGCGGCGAAAAGTCGCTGACTGCGCTGGCGATGCTCGTGGCCATCTTCCGCGCCCGCCCGAGCCCGTTCTACGTCCTCGACGAGGTGGAGGCCGCGCTCGACGACGTCAACCTGCGGCGCCTCATCGCGCTGCTCGAGGAATTGCGCGAATCCTCGCAGCTCATCGTGATCACGCACCAAAAGCCGACCATGGACGTCGCAAATGTGCTGTACGGCGTGACCATGCGCGGCGACGGCGTGACAAGGGTGATCTCGCAACGGATGTCACCCGAAACGGGTAAATAGCGGGCACCTTCGGAGAAGGTTCGGGCTGAATCGGAAATTGGGTTACTATCTCGGTCGGCCGACCAAGTCACGATCTCCGGAGGTGGTCGACGGTGCCCGAAACGGACCGGCGATTCGACGCTCATCAGGCTCTCGCGCAGTGGCTCGCGTTGGCCGGCGACGTGCCCACCGAGCTGTTCCCGCTGCCCGCTCCCGCGCATTCGATGCTCGGCGACGTACGGGCATCGCATGGCCGGCTCATCTCGGCGGCGATCGAGGACATCGCCGACGTCGTCGCGGGCGATCCGCGGTGGCCGCTGATCCTGCGAGAGCGGCTGATCACGGGCCGGACGCTGGACAGCATCGGCACGGAGCTCGGGCTGACCCGGGAGCGCGTCCGACAGCTCGAGGCGGCGCTGCGGTCCAGGTTGGCGGACAGCGCCTTCATCGGCCTCGTCATCGACGGGGTCGGTCGCCGCATCCACCCCTTCGAGCACGTCACGGAGGTGCTGGCGGCGGTGCCGTCGTTGGCAGACCCGATTCCCGGCACGACCGTCAACTGCCTCGACGTCGTCGAGGCGCTGGCCCCGGAGTGGTCGATGGTGGGGTGCGGGTGGCTCGTCGCGAAGGGCACGGACGAGCGCATCGAGGCCGTCCTCCACGAGCTTCACGACGCCGCCGGGACCGTGGAGGTGGCCGCGGCCGCGAAGGCGTTGGCGGTTCCGGAGGGACACCTGGCCGACTACCTGGCCACGGTCGGGGGCCGGTTCATCTACCGCGGCCGCGTGCTGTGCCGCGACAAGTCGATCGGCGACCGGGCGCTGGCGGTCCTGTCGCTGGCCGACGGCGCCATGACCACCGCGCAGCTGGCGGAGCTCATCCCGGGCCGGACCCGCCCGTCCATCCGCAATGCGCTGGCCGCGGAGCCGCGGATCATCCGCAGTGCCCCGGACACGTGGACCGTCGAGGGGCGGGAGGGCGCGGCGCCGGTCAACCACGCGCGCCCCGAGTTCTCCGGCGCGATGCTCGTCCACGACGGCCGCTGGTCCGTTCTCGTCGACGCCGCGGCGGCCGCCTCCCCGGAGGAATCCTTCCCCATCCCGCATGCGGTGCCCGCCCTCGTCGACGCGCCGTTCGACGTGCCCGTCCGGTTGCCCTCCGAGCATTCGGCGGCCTCGGTCCGGTGGCGGCGGCAGGGGGCGGTGGGCAACAGCATCGGCGGATTCCTCGCCGAAGGCGGGATGAGCGGTGGACGGGTGCGCGTGGTCGTCGACGAGCGTTTCGAGGTCCTGCCCCTGCCCGAGACCACCGGGCACGGCCCGTGGGCGGTGACGTACTCGGCGCTGGCGCTGGGCGACCCGCCGAGGGACCCGTCGGAGGCGCTGAGCCGGGTGGCCGTGGCACTGGGGCTCCGCTCCGACGCCCCCTACTGCACCATTGCGGCGCGACTGCGGCTGCGCGACCAGGGATTCGTCGCCGATGCCCTCGCCGATGCCGTGGCGCAGGGGTATACGTTGGGGCCATGAGCATCATAGCCCGAGACGTGCGGCGGACCTTCCGCGGGCACGTGGCCATCGAACACGCGGACGTCGACGTCGCGCCGGGCCGGATCGCGGGCCTGATCGGGCCGAACGGCTGCGGCAAAACGACCCTGTTGCTGGTGCTGGCGGGCCTGCTGGCCCCCGATTCCGGCAGCGTCGCGGTCGCGGGCGCGGATCCGGCGTCCGATGGCCCGGGCGCCCGGGCGGGCATCGGCTGGATGCCCGATCACGTGGGCACGTGGGAGACGCTGACGGCGCACGAGATCGTCGCCTCCTTCGGCCGCCTTTACGGGTTGTCCCGCGCCGTCGCCGACGAGCGCGCGACGGAGCTGCTCGCGGAGGTCGGCCTCGCCGACTTCGCCGGGGCCCGCGTGCGCGTGCTCTCCCGCGGGCAGAAGCAGCGCCTGTCGCTGGCCCGGGCCCTGGTGCACGATCCGGACGTGCTGCTTCTCGACGAGCCCGCGTCCGGCATGGATCCCGATTCGCGGCTGGCGCTGCGCGGCATCCTGCGGCGCCGGGCGGATGCGGGGGCGGCGATCATCGTCAGTTCCCACATTCTCCCGGAGCTGGAGGAGATGGTCGACGACGTCATCATGATGCGCGAGGGCCGCACTTTGCCGGCCGCCGCCGACGGCAGGGCGCCCATGTGGCGACTGGC
>NZ_DURI01000365.1 GCF_012837295.1 Corynebacterium sp.
GCGCACGCTGGCCGATCACGTCGGCGCCGAGCAGGCGCGCTGGCTGACCATGACCGGCCGCGAACTGACCGGCGCGGAGGCCGTCGAAGTCGGGCTGGCCACGGAAACGACCGAGTCGCTTGACGACGCCCACGCGCGAGCCCGGGAAATTCTCCGTGAATTGATGGGCCGTTCCCCCGACCAGCTCGCGGCAACGAAGTCACTTTTCAACCACGCGTGGCGCTCGCCGCGGGCGACGTTCCGCGCGGAGCGGTTCGAGCAGGCCAAGCTGCTGCTCAGCGAAAACGCCGCCCGGGCGCGCACCGCCGCGATGAAGAAGGCGCCGCCGAACTTCGTCCGCCGGGGGACGTGGGCGTTCGGGGCGAAGAAGAAGTAGTCCCCGGCCCACGCCCGCACTCCAGGGGACGTGGGCGTTCGGGAACTGGAAGTAGTTGCCCGCGTCCCGAAAGCACAGGTGAAGCCCGCCAATTCCGGTTGCCACCGGGGCATGACCGACAGCGGCAAGAACGGCACGGGCGATGCCACGACACGGGTGGTGATCATCGTCGGCCGTGCCTCCGACAACACCTCCGCAGACACCGCCGGCCGCGCCCCACCACAGGCCCAGCCACAGCCGCAAACACCGCCGGCCACCTAACCCCGGACGCTTCCGAGATTTCGCGCAACGAATCGCCCGAAGCGTCCGGGGTTACGTGCACGACCAAACCGGCGGACGTGACGGTAGACGTGGCGGTGAGCCGTAAAACGTGGCGGCGGGCCGTCGTCAAGCAGTGCAAGTGCTTTGCGACGGCCCGCGCCCGCCGCACCCCGCGGCAATCGGCTGCAACCTCTGGCAACTCCTTTGCCCCCGGCCCGGCGCGACCGACAATCGAGGCAGACAAGGAAACCGGCGGGACCCTCCGTCCGCCACCCGGCCCGTCCCGGAAAGGACGAACCGATGTCCGCAAAGATCGTGAAGGCCGAGGTCTTCGTCACCTCCCCGTCCCGCAACTTCGTCACCCTGCAGCTGACCACCGACGACGGCGTCATCGGCGTCGGCGGCGCGTCGCGCACCGGTGCCCGCGCCTACGGCCACGCCTCCGGCACGGACCTCGAGTCGCTGTTCGACTCCATCCGCTACGAGATGGAGCTCGGCTACACCATGATCCGCGTGCAGACGTCGGTGCCGGGCATCGAGAAGCTGTACGGCGTCGCGGCGCAGGAGCAGTCCTCCGGCGCGCGCTACGACTTCGAGCCGGCCAACCGCGGCGGCTGGCCCGTCGAGGAGGACTGGGACACGGCCGCCTACATGCGCCACCTGCCGACCGTCTTCGAGGCGGTGCGCAACGAGTTCGGCCCGGAGCTGCCGCTGCTCCACGACGGCCACAATCGCATGACGCCGCGCGAGGCGGCGCAGCTGGCGAAGTCGCTGGAGCCGTACAACCTGTTCTGGCTGGAGGACGTCACGCTCGGCGAGAACCAGGAGAATCTGCGCTACGTCCGCCAGCAGTCGACGACGCCGCTGGCCATCGGCGAGGTGTTCAACACGGTCTACGACATCAAGGACCTGATCAACGAGCAGCTCATCGACTACGTCCGCTGCGCGACCACGCACTTCGGCGGCATCACCCCGCTGAAGAAGGTCATGGCGCAGGCCGAGCCGTACCAGATCAAGTCCGGTTTCCACGGCCCGACGGATGTGTCGCCGATCGGTTTCGCGGCGGAGCTGCACCTGGACATCAA
>NZ_DURI01000366.1 GCF_012837295.1 Corynebacterium sp.
GAACTTCTCGACGCGGCCGGCGGTGTCCATGACACGCTGGGCGCCGGTCCAGAACGGGTGCGACTCGGAGGTCACGTCGACGACGATGAGCGGGTACTCATTGCCGTCCTCCCACTGGACGGTGCGGCCGGAAGTGGCGGTGGAGCGGGTCAGGAACTGAGTGCCCGTGCCCGCATCCTGGAAGACCACCGGGTGGTAGTCGGGGTGGATGTCCTTCTTCATGCTTTCGATTCCCTCAGGATTGAACTACGGGTCGCTTCCGGGCGGCATGGGCGGACCTTTGCTTGACGACGTATGATTCGCCGTGAAACGCGAGAGCCACCGGAGCCCGGATCGTGCCCGAGTTGGGTTCGTTTGCGTGCAACATCGCCGCTACGGTCGGGCGATGAACCTCTAGCACCCTACACGCTGCGGGTCAGATAAGGAAAAACGCCCTCGGGCATTCCCGCCGGATGAGCGTCGGCCCCGAATTGGCCCGGCGCCGCGCCCGTGGCGACGCCGCGCGAAATGGGCGCGCTCCCAGGCGATTAGGAATCGGGACGGGGCGGCCTGTAGGGTAAATCCTCGCTGTTGTCTGTTCATTCGTTTTTCGCCCAGTGCCCTGGCACGACGGCGCCCCGGACAAGAATTGCACTCCCCTCCGAGCACCTGAGCAGTGTTCACGCACGTACCGCCACCGTGGCAACCACGGAAGATGGCACCACGAGCAGGAGGGGAAGCCGCGATTCTGGCCCGGTGCGGCGCCTCGGAGCCGGCTGATGGGCGGCTAGGAAGCAAAGGAAAGCCCATGTCGGCGATTTGCCAGGTCACGGGACGGAAGCCGAGCTTCGGCAAGACCGTCTCCCACTCGCACCGGCGCACCTCCCGCCGTTGGAACCCCAACGTGCAGCGCAAGAAGTTCTACCTCGCCTCCGAGGGGCGCACCATCACCCTGACGGTGTCCCCGAAGGGTCTCAAGACCATCGACAAGCACGGGATCGAGGCCGTCGTGGCCCAGATCCGCGCCCGTGGGGAGAAGATCTAAATGGCACGTAATGACATTCGTCCCATCATCAAGCTGAAGTCGACCGCGGGTACGGGTTACACGTACGTCACGCGGAAGAACAAGCGGAACAACCCGGATCGCATCACGCTGAAGAAGTACGATCCGATCGCCCGCAAGCACGTCGAATTCCGCGAGGAGCGCTAACTCATGGCCAAGAAGTCCAAGATCGCCAAGAACGAGCAGCGCAAGGAGATCGTCGCCCGCTACGCGGAGCGTCGCGCTGAGCTCAAGGCCATCATCAAGTCCCCGAACACCTCCGACGAGGACCGTGCCGAGGCGCAGTACGAGCTGAACCGTCAGCCGCGCGACGCCTCCCCCGTCCGCGTCCGCAACCGTGACGCCGCCGACGGCCGCCCGCGTGGTTACCTGCGCAAGTTCGGCCTGTCCCGCGTCCGCGTCCGTGAGATGGCCCACCGTGGCGAGCTCCCGGGCGTCCGTAAGTCCAGCTGGTAAGAGGGAGACACTCACATGAAGCGCAACCACGGCAACAAGAAGGCGCGGATGGAGCAGTCCCGCCGCCCGAAGAAGAACCCGCTCAAGGCCGCCGGCGTTGAGAAGGTCGATTACAAGGACATCAACCTGCTGCGTCAGTTCATCTCCGACCGGGGCAAGATCCGCTCCCGTCGCGTGACCGGCCTGACCCCCCAGCAGCAGCGCCAGGTCGCCACCGCGGTCAAGAACGCCCGCGAGATGGCCCTCCTGCCGTTCACCAGCCGCTAAAACCGGCTGCCGGGACACGGCACGGCCCTCGCCGGGCACGCCCCGAACGGCTGATTTAAGCGCTGGCCGCATGACGAACAACATGCAATGACAGCGTAAACGGACCCACGTCCCCTCCCGAGGGAGGGCGAGACGGGGTCCGTTTTCTATTGCGCCCATACTGGGACGGGGCACTGCCCATGCCCGCATGCCCGCGCGCCCCACCTTCGCCCGCCCGCCGTCACCGCCCACCTTCACCACCCACCTTCACCACCCACCTTCACCACCCGAGAGGAGCCCGCCGTGCCGGATTTGTCCGCGATTCTCATCGGCTTCGGTTCCGTGGCGCTGATCATCTTCGGCGGATGGCTGGCCGGCCGGTCCGGAGTGCTGGGCAAGGGCGGCGGCCTGGCGCTGAACATGGTCGTCTACTGGGTGGCCATGCCGTGCATGCTGCTGCACACCCTGGCGACCTCCGACACCGGCAGCGCCTTCGGCGGCCCCTTCATCGTGGCGGCGGGCTCCGCCCTGGTCACCGCGGCGGTGTACCTCCTCGTCGCGCGCCCGGCGGTGAACCAGCGCGCGCCGGAGGCGGTCGTCGGCGCGATGTCGTCGAGCTACAACAACGTCGCCAACCTGGGCATCCCCATCGCGACGGCCGTGCTTCACGACGCAACCGCCATCGTCCCCGCCCTCATCTTCCAGATCGCCTTCTACGCCCCGATTTCGCTGACGATCCTGGACATCCTCACGTCGCGGCACGGTCGCCTCGACATTCGCCGCACCATCATGACGCCGCTGAAGAACCCCATCTTCGTCGGCGCCGCCCTGGGGCTGCTGGCCGCGGCGCTGCCGTTCGACGTGCCGACGGTCGTGATGCAGCCCATCGGACTGCTCGGCCAGGCCGCCGTTCCGCTGGCGCTGCTGGCGTTCGGCGTCGGACTGTACGGTTCGCCGGTGCTGCGCCGGGGCACGTCGCCGCGCAGGGCCGTGCTCGCGTCTTCCGTGCTGAAGAACATCGGGCAGCCGGTGGCGGCGTACCTCATCGCGGCGTTCCTCCTCGGGATGGAGGGGCATGCGCTGCTGGCGGCCGTGGTCATCGCGGCCCTCCCGACCGCCCAGAACGTCTACACCTTCTCCTCCCGCTTCGGCCGCGGCACGGTGCAGGCGCGGGACTCGGCGGTGGTGACGACGCTGGCCTGCGTGCCCGTCATCCTCGTCATCGCCGTGCTGCTCGGGTAGGCCCGCCGGTCAGGCGGTGCGCCTCCCGCGGTATCTCCCGGCGCTCCCGCAGACGCCCACCCGCGGTGTCTCCCGGCGCTCCCGCACACGCCCACCCGCGCGCTTATACCGGAATTCCGGGCCGGATTCCCGGACCACCATTCGTCGCTACGCTTGGGTGGCGTGGAACTCCTCAAAGAACTCCTCGCTTCCGACCCTTCGGTGCCCCGCCTCACGTTTTATGACGAAACCACGGGTGGCCGCACCGATCTGAGCGCCGTGACGCTGGACAACTGGGCGTCCAAGATCGGCAACATGCTCCACGACGAATTCGACCTGGAGGCCGGCGACACCGCGTGGATCGACCTGCCCCCGATTTGGACGTCGGCGTGCCTGGTCCTCGGCGCCGAACGCGCCGGCATCGAGTTCTCCGACGCCGACCCGCTGGTCGTGTTCACCACCGTCGGCAAGCTGTCGGAGTGGGAGGAGCGCTACCCCGACGCGTACCTCGCGGCGGTGACCGATGACGCGTTCGGGCGCGGCGTCGTCGAATGCGGCGGTGAGATTCCGCCCGGTGTCGTGGATTTCGGGCCCGAGGTGCGCCTGCATCCCGACGGTTACCTCGGCATGGGGCCCGAGGACGGGCAACCCCTGATTGGCGGGCGCACCCCCAGCGAGCTGGTGCGCGAGGCGCGCGCCCGCGCCGACGAAGCCGGGCTCGACGCCGGCGCGCGGGTCATCTCCGCGGGGTGGGCCGACGGGTCGCCGGGTGCCGAAGGCTGGATGAACGCGGTGCTCACGCCGTGGTCCGTCGGCGGTGCGGCCGTCATCGTGCGCGGCGCCGACGAGGAACGGATGGCGCGGATCGCGGACATCGAAAAGGCCCGGCCGCTGGGCTGACCGGGCTCGTTTCGGGGCGCTGTTTCGGGGCGCTGTTTCGGGGGCGGGCGCTACTTCACGTCACGTCGGGAAGCGATGATCACTCCCCCGACGACGACCGCGGCGAACCACCCGGTGAGGACGAGGCTCGCGTGGAAGTCGCTGACGCCGACGTCCATCATGCCGAGCAGCTGGCGCGACGCGGTCCACGGCAGGTACTGCGCCAGCGTCTGCCCCCAGTCGACGGGGACGAGGCCGACGGCCATCTCCAGGACGAGAATCCAGCCGATGGGCAGCGCCACCGCGACGGCCGGCACCGGAATGAGCGTGCCGACGCCGGAGCCGATGGCGGCCCACACCAGAATCAGCCCCGCCGCGAGGGCGGCACCGCCGAAGTTCTCCGCCGAAAGCGCACCGGCCGCCGCCAGGATTCCCGCGGCGATGGCGAATCCGATGACCGTCGCCGCCGCGATGAGCAGCAGTTGCGCGACCATGCGGGCGGAGTGGACTCCCCACCTGCTTCCCGACGCCAGGTAGCCGAAGGCCACCCGCCGGCCCGCGATGTCCCCGGCGGAACCGGCGGCGGCGAACACGATCGCGATGATGGTCAGGAAGTCGGCGCCGAGGAGCACGCTCGCGAACGTCGGCTCGAATTGGAACTCCGCCGGGCCGTTGCGCGTGGTGAACCACATCAGCACCGGCGGCGCCACGACGAAGAAAAGGTACGCGAAGGCGTAACCCCACGTCGCAGGCAGATTGAGCATGCGGCCGAGTTCGGCGCGCAACACGTCGGCGGGGCCGGGCACCGCGGCGGAGGTGGGTGCTGCGGCGGAGGTGGGTGCTGCTGCGTCGTTCGGCGCTGCGGTGGAGTTGGTCGAAGTGGTGGGCTGCGGGATGACGGAGCCGGGTCGGCCTGCGGACGGGGCGGTCATGGTTCTTCTCCTCGTTATCAAGTGCTGTGGTTACAGGTATTGCGATTTCGGGTACTGCGGTTTCGGGC
>NZ_DURI01000367.1 GCF_012837295.1 Corynebacterium sp.
CCGCGCCGCCATCGGCTGCGGGAGTCTCCGGGGATGCCGCCGGGTCGTCGTCACGCACGTCCGTCGGGGACTGCGACGACGTCGGATCGGCGTCAGCCGGCGCGGACTCCCGCGAAGGCGCCGCGGCGGAAGTCGACGTGCGTCCGGAATCCGGCGCGGTCGACGCGGTCTGCTCGGGCGGAGTCTGCGGGGCGCACGCGGCGGCGAGCAGGGTGGCGCCACATGCGGCGGCCGCGATGATGGTGCGCTTCATGTCCGATCCTCCCCGGGGCTCGTGCTCCCCACGCTCGCGCGAGTTCGGGGTGAGCCTACAGTGCCCGGCGGATCCGCGGGCGAGTGCGGCGATTTATGCGCGGGATCCGCAGCATTTTTCGGGCTACCCCAAAAGGTGGTCGCCCGGTGCGTTACATCGCTCGTCGGGGGAGTCGAATGCGGCCGCGACCTGGGCGTTTCCATCCCAAACGGGGGCACTGCATTAGGGGGCATCTTCGGTGGTGAAAGGGCATCGGCCCCGGAATTACGCTGAGGGCGATGGCCGCCCGTGTCATCCGGCTCAAGCCCGCCCCCGTACAGGAGTGACAGCGACATGACCATGCAACCACCCGGATTCGGATATCCGGCACCCGTCCCGCCGCAGGCGCGCGGCGGAGGCGCCGCGAAGTACATATGGGGCGGGCTCGCGGTGTTCCTGGTCTCGCTGCTCGTCGGCGGCGGCCTCGCCTGGTCGGGCTGGAAGCCCGGCGGCGACCGGAACATCGCCGAAATGTCCTACATCTCGGCCGATGACCCGGGACCGTCGCCGTTCACCGATTCGGTGGCGAGCGTCGACCGGGACGACATCGTGCCCGTGGCCCGCGAAACCTACGCCGGCGGCGTCGAGGGCGGCACCGAGCAGCTCTACGGCGGCAGCGGCAGCCGGGCGGTGTGCGACGCCGAAGGGCTGATCCGGAACCTCAAGGGGATGCCGGATCGCCGCTCCGCGTTCGCGGGTGCCCTGGGCCTGTCGAACGGGCAGGTCGATTCCTACATCCGTTCGCTGAAGCCGGTCGTGCTCATGCACGACACGTGGGTGACCAACCACTCCTACTCCAACGGCCGGGCGCTGCCCTTCCAGGCGACGCTGCAGGCGGGCACCGCAGTGCTCGTCGACGCGTACGGCGTCCCCCGCGTCAAGTGCGACTGCGGAAACCCGTTGGCGCAGCGCTGGTCCGGATACGTCGTCCCGTCGTCCGTGAAGCCGTGGCCGGGATACGACCCGCGCCGGGTGATCTACATCTACGCGCCGGAGTACCACCGCACGACCATCAACGTCACCAACATCTACAACGAGGGCGACGACTACGACATCACGATCAACGAGAACGAGATCGTCGAGCCGGACAGCCCCGAGCTGGCCACCACGCCGGCGGACATGAACGTCCGGCCGAACGAGGATCTGCTCGACGAGGAGGGTGCGGAGGCCGCGCGCCGCGACGAGTGGGATCTCGACGAAGGCGAGACCGGCACCCGCCCGGCCGAGGGCAAGGACGACGAGGCCGACGGCACCTCCGGCGGCTCCCCCGCGAAGTCCAAGAGCGTCGGCCAGGACGAGGACGGGGACGAGGACGACGAGGGCAAGGACCAGAAGAAGGGCTCCTCGGACATCGATGACGCGACCGTGAGCCTGCCGTCGACGTCCAGCTCCAGCTTCGACGAGGACACGTCCAGCTTCCTCGAGGGCAAGGCCGTGACGTTGAGCGTCCGCGGCCGCGACGAGGACGGCGACACCGCCTCCGGCAAGTGCGACATCGACGTGGAGATCAAGAACTCCAGCGGCAAGAAGGTCGACTCCGAGAAGAAGAAGGGCGCCTCCTGCGCGCAGACCTTCTCCTTCACCGGGCTGAAGGAGGGCTCCTACACCGCGAAGGTGACGGTGGCCGCCAAGACCGGCAAGGGCAAGGCGACGGACACCGTCAGCTTCAAGGTCGTCGACGAGCTCGATTCGACCAGCTCCTCCTCGACGTCGTCCTCGAAGAGCTCCACCTCGAAGAGCTCCACCTCGAAGTCCACGACGAGCAAGCGCTCCTCGACCTCGAGCAGCTCGCCGACCCGCACCACGAACACCCCGGCGACCTCGGAGCCGACGGTCCCGTCCGCGCCGACGACCGTCGACTCGGGCACGGCGCCCGCGACCGGCGCCGACACCGGCGCCGGCACGGATGCCGGCGCCACGGATTACACGACCGGCGACGGCACCGCGGGGGACGCCTACTAGCGGGCCCCGCCAGTGGCCGGGCTTCCCGGCCTCACTCCTCCCAGATCGACCCCGCCGCATCCGTGCGGCGGGTTCGTCGTTTCCGGGGCGTCCAGAGCTCCGGGAATGGCGGGCGGATGGGGCGGAGCGGGCCAAGTCGGCGCCGCACCCCCTCAACGCCGAAAACGCCGACCGGCCCCTGCACGGGGCGGTCGGCGTCGCAAAGCAAGCCCTGCGGCGCCCGCACGAGTGGCGGACGCCGCGGACGGTAAAGCAGGTGGCTAGACCTCGCCGCGGGCGCGGCGGGCCTTCTCCTCCTCCGCCAGCTTCTTCAGCTCTTCTTCCTTCTCCTCGAGCTCCTCGTGGAAGAGCTCCTTGCGGTCCTCGAGGGAGATGTTGCCGTCGAGCTTGGAGAAGTTGTTGCCGTAGCGCTGGCCGAGGAACATCTCGACGGCGGCGGCGAGCTGCTTGGCGTCGTAGAAGTTGAGCAGCAGAATCTGCTTGTCGGTCTCGTCGACGAGCTGGAGGCGCAGGTTGCCGTCGATGTCGATGAGGTTGGCGAAAACCTTGACTCCATCGACGTCGGTGAACGCGGGCTTCTTGGTGGCGGGCATGTGCAGTCCTTTCCGTGGGGGCTTCCACTGTGGGCGAAAGACCGAAAACCCTCGTCCAGTCGATGCGGACCCGGTCAAGGCTCGTCGGTTCTTCCGGGGTGCACCCGAATTCCGTATGCACCCTTTCCATCATCGACATTAATCGTGTTCGGGGTGCGACCGCCCGGTGAGATTCATCGCCGCGCGGGTTAACGGTGATCGAGGTCTCTTGACCTGCGAAAAGTGGTGCAAACGGCCAGGTTCGGGCAATGGACTTCCCCCGTTCGGGTGTCGGGCGAAGTGGGGCCGTCGGGGGTGCGCGTCGAAAAAGCGGGGAATTTGCGGGGTACGGGCGGATTCCGTCCTTCGACGGGAAAACCCCGCCACCGTTTTCGCTGGTGACGGGGTCATTATCGTGCCCCAGGCAGGAATCGAACCTGCGGCACCGGCTTTAGGAGAGCCGTGCTCTATCCACTGAGCTACTGGGGCGCTTCGTCGTCGGCGGTGGCCGGAAATGGCTCCTCGGGCGTCCGCCCGGCGGCCGCCCCCGCTGCGACGCCACAACTTTACCCCACGGTCCGGGTGCCGCCGAACGCCATGATCATCGCCACATTTCGGCCGCATCGCCCCAGCGTGCGTGAACGTCGGCTAACGGTGATCCCCCCGTCGCGTCCGCGCGGCGCGCTGCGTTCCGGGGCCGCGTCTACGATGGGGGCCACGGCCCGGCCGATGATCGGCCCAGGGCAAATCCAAAATAGCGAGGTCGCAAAGTGCTGAAGCCCACGTTCACCGACGTCAACGGAGTCAAGTTCGTCTGCCAGGTGACCAACGATGCGGAGTCCCCGCACCTGGTCGTCTCGGCCGTGCAGGAGGACGGTTCCCTCAAGCCCGTCATGGTCCTGAACAATTACGACGCCAAGTACATGGGCAACGCCTGCGACGTGTACCTGAAGCAGTCCTGGGCGAACCGCTACACCGCCGGCACGCTGTCGGCGCTGAGCGCGGAGGAAATGAACGGCGCGTTCGGCGCCGAGGGCAACCCGCGCGAGTCCAAGTAGTCCATGGGCGGTTCCCTCGTGAATGCCATGGCCATCGACGTCATCGGCATCGGCGCGGGCAGTCCCGCGCATCTGACGCTCGAGGGCGTCGAGGCGCTGGCGGGCGTCGACGTGGTCTTCGCCCTGGACAAGGGCGACGCCAAGGCCGATCTGCTGGATGCCCGCCGCGCGATTCTCGAGGCCCATGCGCCGCACGTGGAGCTCGTGGTCGTCCCGGATCCGCCGCGTGACCGCACGCCGGCCGATTACGGCGGCGAGGTTCGCGATTGGCATCAGGCCCGGGCCGAGGTGCTTTACGACGCCATGGCGCGGTCCCTGCGGCAGCCCGCCGGTAGTCGGCGGCGCGGTGCTTTTCTGGTGTGGGGCGACCCGTCGTTATACGACTCGACGCTGCGGATCCTCGATAGGATCCGGGAGCTCGGCGCGGAACTGGAGGTCCGGGTGATCCCGGGCATCACCGCGGTCCAGGCGTTGACGGCCGCGCATGCGACGACGTTCAACCGCATCGGCCGCCCGGTCCTGGTCACCACCGGACGCCGCCTGGGCGAGCGCCCGGCGGGCACCGACGCCGTGGTCATGCTCGACGGGGGAGCGGCGTGGCTGGACCATGCCGCCGATGACGAGGAGATCCTGTGGGGCGCCTACCTGGGCACCCCGATGGAGACGCTGCGCCGCGGTCGCGTGGGGGACGTCGGCGCCGAGCTGGCGAAGCTCAAGTCGGATCTGCGGGCCGAGCACGGCTGGATCATGGACATTTACCTGCTGCGGCCGGAGGGCACCGGCGCGGCCGATTAGGACGGGCTTTGCGCCCGCCCGCAGTCGTCGGCACCCGCCGTGCTTTGATTCGCCGCGGCTCCCGCCCGACTCAGTCGTCGACCCAGTCCAGGGTGCGCGTGACGGCCTTGCCCCAATTGGCGAAGAGATCGTCGCGGCGGTCGGCGTCCATGTCCGGGGTGAACGTCACGTCTTCGCGCCACATGGCGCGGATTTCGTCGGTGGATTCCCAGAACCCGACCGTCAGGCCGGCGGCGTAGGCGGCGCCCAGCGCCGTGGTTTCGGTGATCACGGGCCGCGTCACGGGGACGCCGAGGATGTCGGACTGGAACTGCATGAGCAGGTCGTTGGCCACCATGCCGCCGTCGACGCGCAGCGTGGTCAGGCTGACCCCGGAGTCCTTGTTCATGGCCTCGACGACCTCGCGGGTCTGGAACGCGGTGGCCTCCAGCGCGGCGCGGGCGATGTGCCCCTTGTTGATGTACCTGGTCAGCCCCACGATTACGCCGCGCGCATCGGGTCGCCAATGGGGCGCGAGCAGCCCGGAGAACGCGGGCACGATGTAGCAGCCGCCGTTGTCGTCGACGGACTTCGCCAGCTTTTCGACGGACGGCGCATCCGGGATCAGGCCGAGGTTGTCCCGGAGCCACTGGATCAGCGACCCGGTCACCGCGATCGACCCCTCGAGTGCGTAGACGGGCAGATCCTCGCCGATGCGGTACGCGACCGTCGTGATGAGCCCGTGGTCGGAGCGCTGGGCGACGGTGCCGGTGTTCAGCAACAGGAAGTTGCCGGTGCCGTAGGTGTTCTTGGCCTCGCCGGGCTCCAGGCACGCCTGACCGAAGGTGGCGGCCTGCTGGTCGCCGAGGATGCCGCCGATGGCGACGTTGTGCAGCGGCCCCTGCCAGCGCACCACTCCCAGATACTGGGAGGAGCTGACGATGGCCGGCAGCATCGACATGGGAATGCCCATGGCCTCGCACAGCGCCGGGTCCCATTCGAGGGTCTCGAGGTTCATCAGCAAGGTGCGCGACGCGTTGGTGACGTCCGTGACGTGCAGCGCCTTGCCGTGGCGGCGCGTGAGGTTCCACGTCAGCCACGTGTCCACCGTGCCGAAGATGAGTTCGCCGCGTTCCGCCCGGTCACGGGCGCCCTCGACGTTGTCCAGGATCCACGAGATCTTCGGTCCCGAGAAGTACGTGGACACCGGAAGGCCGGTGATGCGACGGACACGGTCCTCGCCGACGTCGTCGCGAAGCTTCTTGCAGATCCCGTCCGTGCGCGTGTCCTGCCAGACGATGGCGTTGTGCACCGGCTCGCCCGTGGCGCGGTCCCACACGATCGTGGTCTCGCGCTGATTGGTGATGCCCAGGGCGGCGACGTCGGCCGTCGACCATTCCTCCTCGGCCATCACGTCGGCGATGACCCGGCGGGTGTTGCGCCAGATCTCCACCGCGTCATGCTCCACCCAGCCGGGCTTCGGCATGATCTGACGGTGCTCCATCTGGCTCATGCCGCGGCGGTGCCCGTCGCGGTCGAACAGGATGCACCGCGTCGACGTGGTGCCCTGATCGATCGCCGCGACGACCTTGCCGCCGCCGGGATTGCGCAGTGCGCGGGCGTGCGCGTCGATGAGGGTGGTGAACTGGCCCGGGATCCTCACGAACGTGCTCCGCTACCGCTCGTCGACGGGTCGGGGCTGGCCCTGGTGGCCCGGGAACGGGCGGGGGGCGATGGGCGTGCGGCCCAGGTACCCCTCGATCCACCGGCCCACCACGTGCTTCGCGGCATCGGCGGCATCGGCGACGGTGACCGGCTCCAGCGTGGGGTCATCGACCTCGACGACGCGATCCGGATCGCCCGCGACGTGGATGACGACCTCGGCGCGGTCGTCTCCGACGAGGGTCACCGCGACCTCCGCCAGCAACTCGATGTTCGTCTGCTCTGCGACGGCCCAGCGGTAGACGCGGTCGTTCTCCCAGTCGGCGGCGGCGTCCTCGAAGTACTCCGGGTACACGCCCCGGCCATGGGCGACGGTCAGCGCGGGGGCGTCGTCGACGCGGCCATCCTGGCGCAGCGGGCGGAGATGGAAACGGCCGGCATTGAGTTCCATGGGTTCCATGGGGGCATTCCTCTCGTGCGGCGGAGCGTCCGAATCGACGGAACGGCCCGCATCTCGAACCACCGGAAACGGCGGCTTCATTGCACTCCAGAGTAGTGGATTCGCGGTGCCGGAAACGGAGGCCCGCGAACATTCCCCGGCGCCGCCCGCACGCGAAAAAGCGATCCCC
>NZ_DURI01000368.1 GCF_012837295.1 Corynebacterium sp.
CGGCGCACCGCGCCGGGCCGCGCGAACCAGTCGACCACCCGCTCGCGCGGATGAAACAGCAGGTGGGTGAAACGGGCGGTGGTCGGTGCGATGAACGGGATGTCCATTGGTCGTCCTCTCGGGCCGGGTCGGCTCTTGGTGAACGACGATACGTGTTCGCCGTGAACGGGGGCCGGGATCTCCGTGCGCAGCCGGTGGTGCCAACGCAAAGCGCCCCGCCCCCGGAAACCCGGGGACGGGGCGCGGTGCTTCGACCCGAAGGCCGGAAACCGGAGATTAGTCGCGGTCGGTGTTGGCCATGGCCAGCACGTCGAGGCGCTTGTCCAGCTCCTCCTCCGTCAGCTTCTCGCCGTCGACGAAGCCCATGTCGATGACGGTCTGGCGGATGGTCTTGCCCTCCTTGAGGGCGGTCTTGGCCACCTTGGCGGCGTTCTCGTAGCCGATGGCGGAGTTCAGCGGCGTCACGATGGACGGCGAGGACTCGGCCAGGTTCTTCATGTGCTCCTCGTTCGGCTCGATGCCGTCGACCAGCTTCTCCGCGAAGACGCGGGCCGTGTTGGCCAGCAGGCGGGAAGACTCGAGGACGTTGCGGGCCATAACGGGGATGAACACGTTGAGCTCGAACTGGCCCTGGGTGCCGGCGAAGGCGACCGCGGCGTCGTTGCCGATGACCTGCGCCGAAACCTGGGTGGCGGTCTCGCACAGAACCGGGTTGACCTTGCCCGGCATGATCGACGAACCCGGCTGCAGGTCCGGCAGGCGGATCTCGCCCAGGCCGGTCAGCGGGCCGGAGCCCATCAGGCGGATGTCGTTGGCGATCTTGTACAGCGACACCGCGACGACGCGCATGGCGCCCGAGAACTCGACCAGCGCATCGCGGTTGGCCTGCGCCTCGAAGTGGTTCTTCGCCTCCGACAGCTGCTCGACGCCGGTGAGCTTCTTCAGCTCGTCGGTGACCTTGCCACCGAAGTCGGCCGGGGTGTTCAGGCCGGTGCCGACCGCGGTGCCGCCGATGGGCAGCTCGCCCAGGCGGGCGACGGTGGCCTCGATGCGCTCGATGCCCAGCTCGATCTGGCGGGCGTAACCGCCGAACTCCTGGCCCAGGGTCACCGGGACGGCGTCCATCAGGTGGGTGCGGCCCGACTTGACCACCGACTTCCACTCGGCGGCCTTCTTCGCCAGCGACTCCTGCAGGACCTTCAGGCCCGGGATCAGGTCGTTGACGGCGGCCTCGGTGGCGGCGACGTGGGTGGCGGTCGGGAACGTGTCGTTCGACGACTGGCCCATGTTGACGTGGTCGTTCGGGTGGACCTCGACGCCGTTGGCCTTCGCGATGGACGCGATGACCTCGTTGGTGTTCATGTTCGACGAAGTGCCCGAGCCGGTCTGGAACACGTCGATCGGGAACTCGGCGTCGTGCTTGCCCTCGGCGATCTCCTTGGCGGCGGCGACGATGGCGTCGGCCTGCTCGCCCGGGAGGAGGCCGCGGTCCTTGTTCACGATCGCGCACGCCGCCTTGAGCAGGCCCATCGCACGGATCTGCTGGGACTCGAGGCCGCGGCCGGAGATCGGGAAGTTCTCGACGGCACGCTGGGTCTGGGCACGCCACAGGGCGTCGACGGGCACCTTGACCTCGCCCATGGTGTCGTGCTCGATGCGGTACTGCTGCTCGGTCATAAATTCCTCTTTCGTCTCGGGTCCATCTGAGGTGTGAAAGGTGGATGGATTCCACCCACAAGTATGACGCACCCGCCGGGGCTGTGGCGATCCCCACCCCCGGCGGGTGCGTGTGATCCCCGCGACCGGGCCACCACGGCCGGCCTCGAAGGCTCGGGACGACGACCGCGCGCGTTCACGCGGCCGCCGAACGGTGTCTTGCTGGTGCGTCGCGCGCACCCGGCGCAGGCGCGTTCCCGGTGGGGGAAGCGCCTGCGGAAGCGGTTCCTGCAGGGCGATCCCTACAGGTCCATGTCCGGGAAGCCGTCCTTGCCGTAGTCCACGGAGGAGAACTGGCGCAGCTTCTCCAGCGAGTGCCACGCCTCGATGTTGCGGATCGTGCCGGACTTCGAGCGCATGACCAGCGAACGGGTCCAGGCGCCCTTGCCGCGGTAGGCGACGCCGCGCAGCATGTCGCCGTTGGTGACGCCGGTGGCGACGAAGTAGCAGTTGTCCGAGCGGACCAGGTCGTCGGTGGTCAGGACGGTGTCCAGCACCAGGCCGGCGTCGAGGGCCTTCTGGATCTCGGCCTCGTCGCGCGGGTGGAGCTTGCCCTGGATCTCGCCGCCCATGCACTTCATGGCACAGGCGGTGATGACGCCCTCCGGCGTGCCGCCGATGCCCATCATGATGTCGACCGAGTTGGTGGACTGGGCGGCGGCCACGGCGCCCGCAACGTCGCCGTCGCCGATGAGGCGGACCTTCGCGCCGGACTCGCGGATCTGGCGGATCATGTCCTCGTGGCGCGGGCGGTCCAGCACCATCACGGTGACGTCTTCCTTGCGCAGGCCCTTCGCCTTGGCGACGGCCTTGATGTTGTGCTCGACCGGCGCCTCGATGTCGATGGTGCCCGCGGCCTCCGGGCCGACGGCGATTTTGTCCATGTAGAACACGGCGGAGGGGTCGTACATCGAACCGCGCTCGGCGGCGGCCAGGACGGCGATGGAGTTCGGGCGGCCCTCGGCCATCAGCGTGGTGCCGTCGATCGGGTCGACGGCGATGTCGACCTCCGGGCCCTCGCCGTTGCCGACCTGCTCGCCGTTGAACAGCATCGGGGCCTCGTCCTTCTCGCCCTCGCCGATCACGACCACGCCGTTCATGGACACGGTGTTGATGAGCTTGCGCATCGCGTCGACCGCGGCGCCGTCGCCCTTCTCCTTCTGGCCGCGACCGACCCACTGGCCGGCGGCGAGAGCCGCGGACTCGGTGACGCGGACCAGCTCCATCGCCAGGTTGCGGTCGGGAACTTCGGGGTTGAGAGCAGACATGTTCGGGTGGCCTCCGTCGTAGATGATGAAGCGTCTGAAAATCGGCGCGTGTTCGGGTTCGCCCACCCGTTTCCGGGCCGACGGCCATGCGGGACGCGCCCCACATGGGCTCACCTCAAGTGTTCCACTTTTTCGGAAATCGCGGCGGGATCGGCGGTCGTGTTCGGGGGTGGCCGGCGGTGATGGCATACTTGTCCGCGTGAAATCGGAGAAGCCCAGGATCCTGCAGGACGGCCGCGACATGACCATGACCCTCGTGGTCCTGGGAATCGCGATGCTCGTCACCGTCGGCTTCACCGGCCTGTGCAGCTTCAACCCCGGGGCCCCCGAAAACGGGCCCGTCCGGGAGGTCGACTCGTCGGCCTTCCTGCAGATGGAGACCCAGCGCGCCGATTACCCGATCCGCGAGCCCGAGACCCCCGAGGGCTGGCAGCCCAATTCGGTGCGCGCCGGCATGGCGGAGGGCCACACCACGACGATCCTCGGCTTCGTCACCGCCAACGGCGATTACGTCCACGCGGTGCAGACCAGCGCCCCCGCCGACGTCCTGCCCGCCGACGGCAAGGCCCGCCTGAGCGACGGCACCGTCGACGTCGACGGCGTCACCTGGGAGAAGATGGAAGGCGTCGACGCCAACACCCGCCGCACGTGGGTCGCGGACCTCGGCGACTCCCGCGTCATGCTCGAGGGCTCGGCCAACGACGACGAGTACCGCACGCTGGCCAAGGCCATGCAGGACGCCCCGGTCCTGGTCAAGCAGACCAACTAGGCCGGTTCGTCCCCGTCCCCGTCCCCGGCGCCACGGGCGAGCGCGGCCTCGACCTTGGCCTTCGCTCCCGCAAGGTGCTCCTCGCAGCGCCCGGCCAGCGCCTCGCCGCGCTCCCACAGCGCCAGCGAATCGTCCAGGCCCATCTGGCCCAGCTCCAGCAGCTTCACGGTTTCCACCAGCTCGTCGCGGGCCTCTTCATACCCCAGCTTTTCGACGGCCACCGGTTCCGATCCCCGGCCATCACCCGCGCCGACAACGTCCTGGCTCATGTGCGTTCCCTCTCATGTCCCGGTCATGCGCCGGGGTTGGTCTGAAGTCTCGTGTCCTCGGGGCCGCGCCGATCAGTCGGCGGGCTTGACCCCCATGGCCGCCGCCGTGATCGAACCGTCCGCGACGCGGATTCGCAACTGCGAACCCGGCGGCGACTGGTCGATGGTGGTGACCACCTGATCCCCGGAGCCGTCCCGCGGCTGCACCTGCACCACGGAATACCCGCGGGCCAGCGTCGCCGCCGGTCCCAGCGCGGACACCTTGCCGCGCAGGCCGACGACCATCGATTCCTCCCGCTCGAGGCGCCGCGAGATCGCGCCGCGCAACCGGTCCCGGCCACGGCCGATGTCCTCGGCCCGCGCCCGGATCGGCGTCATCGGATCGGCCAACACGGGGCGCGAACGCAGGTCCGTGATGATGCGCGCCTCGCGGTCCACCCAACGTCGCAAAGCGGCCGCGGAGCGGGCCCGAAGCTCGTCGAGCCGGCGCCGCTCTTCCGCGACGTCCGGCACCACGCGCTTGGCCGCATCGGTCGGCGTGGCCGCCCGCAGATCCGCGACGTGATCGAGCAGGGGATTGTCCGGCTCGTGGCCGATGGCGGAGACCACCGGCGTGCGGGCACGGCTCACCGCACGGACCAGGGCCTCGTCGGAGAAGGGCAGCAGATCCTCCACCGAACCGCCGCCGCGCGCGATGATGATCACGTCGATCGACGGATCCGCGTCGAGCTTCTCCAGCGCGGGGATGATCTCGGAAACGGCCTTGCCACCCTGGACGATGGTGTTGATCACCTCGAAATCGACCTCCGGCCAGCGCCCCTGCGACACCGACAGCACGTCGCGCTCCGCGGCGGAGCCCCGACCGGTGATCAACCCGATGCGACGGGGAAGGAAGGGCAGGGGGCGTTTCAGGCGGGCGTCGAAAAGCCCCTCCGCGGCCAGGGCCACACGCAACCGCTCGATGCGCGCGAGCAGCTCGCCCACGCCCACCGGCCGCCACTGCGTCGCCCACAGGGAGAAGGAACCCCGGCCCGCGTAAAACGCGGGCTTGCCCAGCACGACCACCCGGTCGCCCGTGTTCAGCGGATTCGCGCGCAACGCAGACGTGGAACACGTCACCGACACCGAGGCATCGGCCTGCGTGTCGCGCAACGTCAGATACGACAGCTTCCACGACGGCTTGGAACTGATCTGCGCAATCTCGCCCTCGACCCAAATCTGGCCCAGCTGCTCGATCCAGTCCTTGATCATCTGGTTCAGGCGGCGGACCTGGACCGGCGCCTCCGGAGTGGTGGTCAACTTCGACATTCGATGGCTCCCCCTCGCCGCCGGCTAATCGCGCAGCGCGTTGTCGAGGAGCGTGCGGAACGCCGGACGATCGCCAAGGTCACGCTCGTGGCGGCTCAGCGCGGACAACTGCACGGCGTCGAGCATCGGGATCAGATCCTCCAGATCCTCCGCATCCAAGTCCCCGTAGCCCACCTCCGCGGCGACCTTCTCCGGAGTCTGCACGCCGCCGCCATTGGCCGTGGCCCCGGACGCCGCCGCCGACGCGGACCGGGCGGCGGCGGTCGCCGGGTCGACGTCCTCGTCGAACGTCGCCCACGACGGCTGCGCCACCACCGGCGTCGACAGCTCTTCGAGCACCGTGTCGCCCCGCGCCATCAACTCCGTGACGTTCTGGCGGGCGCGCATCGCGGACCCCGCCGCCGACGTCAGCGCCGAGCCGGCCAGCCGACCGGGCAGCCTGCGCAGGCGGTAGGGGAGACGGAAAGCCTCTTCGACGGTGGTCGCGGCGATGCCCGCCGCGAGGCGGAGGGGCAACGGTGCGGGCATGTCAACGCTCCTGCAGGACGGGAATGGGCGGTTTGTGTCGATTGTAGGTGCCTTTGGCTAGGGTGGTGCGCATGACGACTACCTCAACCGACGCAACCGCCGCCGAGAAGAAGGTGCTGCTGGCCGCCCCGCGCGGGTACTGCGCCGGCGTCGACCGCGCCGTCGAGACCGTGGAAAAGACCCTGGCCATGCACGGTGCGCCGCTGTACGTGCGCAAGGAGATCGTGCACAACAAGTTCGTGGTGGAGACCTTCGAGGATCAGGGCGTCATCTTCGTCGACGAGACCGACGAGGTCCCGCACGGCGCCAATCTGGTGTTTTCGGCCCACGGCGTCTCGCCGGAGGTGCACGCCCAGGCGAAGTCCCTGGACCTGCACACCTTCGACGCGACGTGCCCGCTGGTGACGAAGGTCCACAACGAGGTCAAGCGCTTCGCCCGCGATGGTTTCCAGATTCTGCTCATCGGCCACGAGGGCCACGAGGAGGTCGAGGGCACCGCCGGCGAGGCCCCGGATCGCGTTCACCTCATCGACGGCGCCGCGTCCGTCGAGGCCCTGGACTTCGGCCCCGACGAGAAGCTGGTGTGGCTGTCGCAGACCACGCTGTCGGTGGACGAGACCATGGAGATGGTCGACCTGCTCAAGGCGAAGTTCCCGCACATCCAGGATCCGCCGAGCGACGACATCTGCTACGCCACCCAGAACCGCCAGGTCGCGGTGAAGGCCCTGGCCCCGGAGTGCGACCTGGTCATCGTGGTCGGCTCGCAGAACTCGTCCAACTCGAAGCGCCTCGTCGAGGTCGCGCTCCAGGCCGGCGCCCGCGATTCGCACCTGGTCGACTACGCGCACCAGCTGCAGGAGGAGTGGTTCGACGGCGTCACCACCGTCGGCGTCACCTCGGGCGCGTCGGTGCCGGAGATCCTGGTCAAGGGCGTGCTCGACTTCCTGGCCGAGCGCGGCTACGCGGACGTCAAGGAGGTCCGCACGGCCAGCGAGAAGATCGTGTTCTCCCTGCCGCGCGAGCTGCGCGAGGCCCGCGTCCAGCGCTAGTTTCCCCGCTCCGCCGCACTGGCGGAGATGGGCGAAGCCCGGGTGATCATCGTGATCACCCGGGCTTTTTCGCGTGTTTCGGCGGCGGCATGCGGTTCATCGCCGGCGTCTCGTCGGACTCGGCCCGTCCTCCGCAGCCGGTCGGTCAGTTGCGGTCGATCAGTCGCGGCGGTCGCCGCGGGAGTGCCGCGGGCGTTCGTGGCGCGGCGGCCATTCCTGCACGGGCCTGCGGCGCGGGTTCGCTTCACGACGGCCATCGTCGTGCATCGCCCGCCCGCGCACGTCGTCCCGGCGGACGTCATCCCGGCGCGCGGCGGCACGGCGCGGGGCGACGCGGCGGTCCTCACGACGGTCTTCCCTGCGGTCATCCCGCCGGATCGCGCGGTCATCGCCGAAGCGGTGGTCGCGCGCGTCCCGCTCCTGCGGTCGGCCACGGCGGGGATCCTCGGGGCGGCGCGCATCACGGTGGGCGTCGCGCGGATCTGCACCGCCGAAGTTTCGGCGGTCGTCCACCCTGCGGTCGCTCATCCGACGGTCGTCGGCACGGCGCGGCATCGGGCGCCCGGCGGCCGCGCGCTGCTCCATCATCCGCTGCTCGGCGCGGGGATCGCGGCGGCGGACCTGGCGTTCGGGGCCCTGCACGGGCGGTCGCTCCGGGCGCTCGAGACGCTCGGAAC
>NZ_DURI01000048.1 GCF_012837295.1 Corynebacterium sp.
GAGGGATTTTTGCGTTCGCGGGGCATAGTCGGGGCATGGTGTCCCGCATCGCAGGAACTCTTGGCGAACTGCTGATCACGTTCGGCGTGATCATCGCGTTGTTCGTCTTCTATCGGCTCTGTTAAGCGGACGTGTCCAGCGGCAAGGCCCAGGTCCAGGCCGCCGACGCCCTGCGATCGCAGTGGAACGCGGCCGCCTCGCCGGACCCGGTGCCGGCCGACTCCGGCACCTCGGTGGATCCGAGGATCTGCGGTCATGGCGGGGGCCTTCGATTGCGTGCCGGAGGGCACCGTCGTCCCGGGGGTGCCAGGGCGGCACATCGTCACCCCGGATCGGTCGGGGGTGGTCACGCCGCATGGAGAGGCGAGCATGGTCACCTTCACCACCTGCCATCCGCAGTGGGTGAACACGCACCGGTTGATCGTCCACGGCGTCCTGGCGGGCGTCGAAGCGAAGGAGATGGCGTAGATGTACGGACCCCTGTGGCGCGTTCTGCCCGGCCCCGCGTGGCTGAAGGCCATCGTCGTGCTGCTGGTGCTGGTCGGCCTGTTCTTCCTGCTCATGGAGGTGGTTTTGCCGTGGGTGGAGACCATGATGCCGTGGACGGACGTCTCCGTCGCTTAGCCGTACGTTTTCGGTCGCCGGTGGCCCGGGCGGTCGTGCTTGACGACGGCCCGGCCGGCACGCGGTGAAACGTGGTGCCGTGGGCGTCGTGAAGCATGGTGACTTGAAGCCCACCCCGGGGGTTTACCTACACTGGTCGGTATGACTGACGCGACAAACGACCAGACCATCACCCATGCCCGCGCCGCCGAGCGCGACGAGGTGCTGGACAAGGCCCGCCGCGCCAAGGACGTCACCATGGAATTGGCGCGCTACACCTCCGAGCGCAAGAACCGGCTGCTCCTCGCGGCCGCCGAGGCGCTCGTGGAGAAGACCCCGGAGATCCTCGAGGCCAACGAGGCCGACATCAAGGCCGGGCGCGAGCGCGGCCTGGACGAGTCCCTCATCGACCGCCTGAAGCTCGACGCCGAGCGCATCGAGGGCATCGCCGGCGGCCTGCGCCAGGTCGCCGCGCTGCAGGACCCGGTCGGGGAGGTGCTGCGCGGCAGCACCCTGCCCAACGGCATCAAGCTGTCGCAGGTCCGCGTCCCGCTGGGCGTGATGGGCATGGTCTACGAGGCCCGCCCGAACGTCACCGTCGATGCCTTCGGCCTGGCGCTGAAGTCCGGCAACGTGGCGCTGCTGCGCGGCTCGAAGTCCGCCGTCAACTCCAACACCGCGCTGGTGAAGGTGCTGCGCGGCGTGCTCGCCGCCGACGGTGCCCCCGAGGACCTGGTGCAGCTGCTGCCGTGCGAGACCCATGATTCGGTGCAGGACCTGATCACCGCCCGCGGGCTGGTCGACGTGGTCATCCCGCGCGGCGGCGCCGGCCTGATCGAGGCCGTGGTCACCGGTGCCACCGTGCCGGCCATCGAGACCGGCACGGGCAACTGCCACCTCTACATCGACGGCTCCGCCGACGTCGACGAGGCCATCGCGATGCTGATCAACGGCAAGACCCGCCGCTGCTCGGTGTGCAACGCCACCGAGGGCGTGCTGCTCGATCGCGCGCTGGGCGCGGAGAAGATCCGCAAGGTCCTCGACGCGCTGAACGCCGCGGACGTGAAGGTCCACGGCGACGTCGACAACCTGGCCGAGGCCGAGTGGGGCGGCGAGGTCATCCCCGCCACCGACGAGGACTGGAACGACGAGTACCTGTCCTTCGACATCGTGGCGAAGATCGTCGACGGCGTCATCGAGGCCACCGACCACATCAACGCCCACGGCTCCGGCCACACCGAGGCCGTCGCCGCCAAGGACTGGGAGGTGTGCGAGACCTTCGTCGACCGCGTCGACGCCTCCACCGTCAACGTCAACGCTTCGACCGCCTTCACCGACGGCGAGCAGTTCGGCTTCGGCGCCGAGATCGGCATCTCCACGCAGAAGCTCCACGCCCGCGGGCCCATGGCCCTGCCGGAGCTGACGTCCACCAAGTGGATCCTGCGCGGCACCGGACACACGCGCCCGTAACACCAGCTGTACCGCTGCGCGGCCCCCGGCCCACGCGGCCCCGACGGCGCTCGGCCACCGCCCGCGGGCCAGACTCCGTTGTTCGCCGATTATCGGCCGCCACCTGCGGAGGGTACGGTTTCCACCATGTCGGAAGAGCAGCATGAGCCCAAAAATGCCTTCGTGGCGGCTCGCGGTCGCGTCGTTAAGCGAAACGAGCCGACCCCGCCGCGCGTGCTGGCGGCGAGGTCCGACCGGCCGCGGCGCATCGGCGTCATGGGCGGCACGTTCGACCCGATCCACCACGGCCACCTGGTCGCGGCCAGCGAAGTCGCCGACAGGTTCGCGCTGGACAGCGTCATTTTCGTGCCCACCGGCGAGCCGTGGCAAAAGCGCGGGCGCAGGGTCTCGGACTCGGAGGACCGTTACCTGATGACGGTCATCGCCACCGCCTCCAACCCGCGGTTCACCGTCTCGCGCGTCGACATCGACCGCCCGGGCGCGACGTACACCATCGACACCCTCAACGACCTCAACGCCCAATTCCCCGACGACGAACTGTTCTTCATCACCGGCGCCGACGCGCTGCAGAAGATCGTCACCTGGCGGGACTGGGAGAAGATGTTCGACGCCGCGACGTTCGTCGGCGTCAACCGGCCGGGCTTCCACCTCGTCGAAGAGGAACTGCCCGACGTCGATCGCGCCCGCCTGCATCTGGTGGACATCCCCGCCATGGCGATCTCCTCGACCGACTGCCGCAAACGCGCCGCGGACGGCCGGCCGGTCTGGTATCTCGTCCCCGACGGCGTGGTGCAGTACATTGCCAAAAGGGGCTTGTACCAGGACGTGCAAGCCAACACCACCTCGCCCGCGGGCGGGGACGACCATTCGAACAACGGGAGCTGAATTCCACTCGTGACCGCATCCACCGAGGCCGCCAACCTGGCCACCATCGCCGCCCGGGCCGCCGACCGCATGAAGGGCGAGGACATCGCCGTCCTCGACGTGTCCGGACCCCTGGTGATCACCGACGCGTTCGTGCTGGTCAGCGCCGACAACGAGCGCCTGGTGTCCGCCATCGTCGACGAGGTCGAGGATGACCTGCGCGACGCCGGCGTCAAGCCCGTGCGCCGCGAGGGCGTCCGCGAGGGCCGGTGGGCGCTGCTGGATTACGGCACGCTCGTCGTCCACGTCTTCCGCACCGAGGAGCGCGACTTCTACGGCCTCGACCGCCTGTGGAAGGACTGCCCGCGCATCGAGGTCGAGGGCGTCGAGCAGACCCCCGTCTCCGGTGCCGCCGACGCGTCGCGCGCCGCTCGCTCGATCGACGAGATCCCGCTCGCCGCCCCCGAGCCGGACGCCGACGAGTACTAGATTTTCCCGCGCCGGGGTCCCGTCCGGCGCGACCCGCCCCTGACCCAGACCGCCCCGCGCCAGCCCGATCCCAGAGAGGACGCGCCGATGGACAACGTCCCCGCCCGCCGTCTGCTGTTGCTGCGCCACGGCCAGACGACGTACAACGCCACGCGCCGCATGCAGGGGCAGATGGACACCGAGCTGTCGGACGAGGGCGTCGCCCAGGC